>JANOTE010000319.1:0-5736 GCA_031416195.1 Rhodoferax sp. | reverse complement strand
AGGGCATCTTTAGAGCGGTTTCACACATTAGACAGATTAAAGGCCTTTAAGGAGCGATTCTTAAAGGCCTTTTTCATTGCGCCAACGCCAGTATCTGGATGAAGTCGCTCTGCGCCGGGTTTGATAAGTAATAAATTAACTCAAAGGTTAATTTATACGTTTAAACAGTAGTAAGACGCTAAAAATAGCATGATTTATGCCTCTATCTCCCGCATATTATGCGTAAATAGCTATTATTAACATAGCATTTTGCGTTCGAAACCAATCCTCACACTGCGCTGATAATGAAGCTCAACCGCCTGCCGCAGGCGGCTTTGGCCGCGCTGGTTGATCGTGGTTTTCTCAACCGTTTCACTGGGAGTTTTCATGATCCAGACCCGCCCTGCCTTTGAACTCACGCTCACAGTCCCCAAAATCGAAGACCTCGGCGCCACCCCTTATGGCGTTCGCAAGATTGCGACGGTGACGGCCGGCAGCTTTATGGGTGAGCGCCTGCGCGGCACGGTGCTGGCATCACCCGGCGGCGACTGGCTGCTGCTGCGCAATGATGGTGTACGGTGCCTGGATGTTCGACTGACGTTGAAGACCGACGATGGCGACTTGATTTATATGAGCTACAAAGGCATGCGCCACGGGCCCAAAGAGGTGATGGATCGGCTCAATAAGGGAGAAACCGTTGACCCGGCTTCTTACTACTTTCGCGCGGTTCCGGTGTTTGAGACATCGTCCGTCAAGTACGGCTGGTTGAACCGTGCGGTGTTTGTGGCGACCGGGCGGCGCGAGGCGAGTGGGCCGATCTACGACGTTCAGGAAGTGCTTTGAGCGCCAGCTCGGCAGCTCTCACTTCGCGTTGACAATTCCCTTGAAGTCATACGGCACGACAATGGTGTGTACTTTTCCGTTGGCGACGCCTTCGGCGATTTTGAGGTTGGCCATCGCATTCATGTAGCCGATGGCACCGGCATTGGCGTTTAACGCGGCGATGCGTTCAGCTTCTTTCTTGGCGGTTTGCACTTCGACTTCTTTGGTCTTCAACTCGTTCTGCGCGCGCACCAGTTCATTGGCACTCGCGACGATCACATCTGCAGGCGTGATGGCGCGCACCTGAATTTGCGAGACCGTAATCTTGTCCGCTAACTTCTCCTCTGTCAGCGTTTTGATGATGATCTCGCGAATCTTCTGCTCAATCACCTGGCGGTTATCGGCCATTTTGAGAGACTCGTACTCGCGCGCAACTTTGTAGGCGGCGTTGCGCGCGCTCAACGCGACGTAGTTTTGCATCAGCAGGATGTCACCGCTCTTGTCGCTGAGGCCATGGAACGTGCGGTTCTTGGTGGTTCACAGCTCGGAGACTGCGGTGGGGTTGACGTTGTAGACGACAGTCATGTCAAAGTCTTTGACGGTGGAGTTGTCGGATGCCAGCGGCGTCATGTTGTCCACCGCCACGGCCACATCCTGAATCTTGAAGGTGAGGATGTCGCCAATCAGCGTCTGGTTGAACGAGCCAGGCAAGCGCTCGGTCGGGTCGGTGGTTTTGTCAAAGTTGATGCGCAGGCCGACTTCGCCGGTTTCAATGCGGGTGCAGCCCGTGGTCATCAAGAGTGCCAGGCTGAGGCTTGGCGCTAGAAAGGTTATTTTTTTCATGCTGGCGTGATTTGCTTGAGGATTTGGGGCGGGTGAAGGTAAAACAGCCCTTATTTTTCAGATTCTACCACATTTGTAGTTAGTCTGCGGTAGCCAGCAATTTGTCAACAACCCAGGCCGCATAATCGCAGCATGAAAAAAACATTTCAACTCAAGCCCGAAGGCAAGCACCCAGACCGGGTGCTGGAAGCTATTAAGCATGAAATCCGAAAGTACGTGAAACGCCAACGCCGGGTGCCGCTGCCTGCCGGTGTCGATTTTTGGGATTTTGACTGCCGCTTTGGGACAAGCGAAGCGGTGGCGGTAAGCGTGCACTTTGCCACGCTCACGGCGCTGATGGATGGCATCGCCAAAGAGAGCGGTGACGCGTTTTATGTTGAGATTCTGGCCAAGAACGGGCATCGTCAAATCAGGACTGAGGAGTCCAAGGCCGAGGTGCCCGTAGCCGAATAGGCTCAAGCCCGTTTCAAGCTGTGGTTCTTCAGCGGCAAATCGCGAATACGCTTGCCCGTCGCCGCAAAGATGGCGTTTAAAACCGCTGGCGCCGCCACCGCAATGGTCGGCTCGCCCACGCCCCCCCAGAAGCCGCCGGAAGGCATGACGAGGGTCTCCACCGCAGGCATTTCGTTCATGCGCACGACGTTGTAGCTGCCGAAGTTGTCCTGCTCCATCTTGCCGTCTTTCACGGTGCATTCGCCGTACAGAAGGGCAGACAAACCATAGGCAAAAGAGCCTTCAACCTGCGCTTCGATCTGCTGCGGATTGACGGCGTGGCCGCAGTCCGTTGCTGCAACGATGCGATGGACTTTCAAAATGCCATCCGGGCTGACCGACACCTCCGCGCACGCGGCCACGTAGCTTCCAAAGCCATGGGTTTGCGCCAGCCCGCGAAACACGCCGGGAGCCGACGCTTTGCCCCAGCCACCTTTGTCCGCAGCAGCATTCAGCACGGCCAGCGCCTTGGGCGAATTGGCCAGTAGCTTGCGCCGCAGATGGAGTGCGTCCTGCTTGGTTTCAAACGCGATTTCGTCGATGAAGCTCTCCATGTAAATCGCGTTCTGGTTCAAATTCACACCGCGCCAGAATCCCACCGGCACATTGGGGTTGCGCATGGCGTGGTCGATCAGCAGATTGGGGAAGCTGTAGGTCAGTTGTGCTTCGGGGCTCGGTGGATTCAAGCCCTGGAACACGACTGGATCTTTGCCGCCCACAATATTTTGCGGCGCAACTTGCGACAGGATCGATTGACCCGCAATGCGCATGTGCAAAGCGGTGATATTGCCCTGCGCGTCCAGCCCGGCGGTCATCTTGCACTGCGAGGTGGGGTGAAAGCGGCCATGCAGCATGTCTTCTTCACGCGACCAGATCATCTTGATGGGTGTGCCCGGCATTTCTTTGGCAATGGCGACGGCTTGGCGCACATAGTCCGTCATGCCCCTCCGCCCAAATCCGCCGCCAAGGTGCAGTTTGTAGACCTCGCATTTCGCTTGAGGCAAGCCTGATGCCTCGGCCGCGGCGGCCAGCGCGGCCTCGCCATTTTGGGTGGGCAGCCAGACCTCGCAGCGCTCGGGCGTGTAGCGCACTGTGGCGTTCATGGTCTCCATGCAGGCGTGGTTCTGGTGCGGGTAGCTGTAGATTGCCTCAATCTTTTTGGCGGCGCTTCCCATCGCGGCTTTGATGTCACCGTTTTGGTTGCCCGCCACGCCATCAGGCGCATCGAGCGCAGCGCGCATCACTTTGGCAAAGTCGGCGCTGGAGGCTTTTGCATTGTCAGAGCCGTCTGCCGCCTTGCCGTTGTCCCATTCGATCGGCAGGGCATCCAGAGCAGTTTTGGCGTGCCACCAGGTGTCGGCAATAACCGCCACCATCGTCGGGCTGACCTGGATCACTTTCTTCACGCCGGGCCGGTTTGCAATAGCGGCGGCGTTGAAGCTTTTGACCTTGCCGCCAAACTCGGGGCTGTCTTTCACAGCGGCGTTCAGCATGCCGGGCAGCGTCAAGTCCATGCCGTAAATCTGCGCGCCAGTGGTTTTGTCCACCGTGTCCAGCCGCGCCATGCGCTTGCCGGCCAGTTTCCAGTCTTTGGGGTCTTTCAAGGCGACAGCGGCGGGCAAAGGCGCGGTCAACTTGCCAGCGGCCAAGGCTACCTGGCCATAGCTCACCGTGCGGCCCGTGGGCGCGTGCGTGATGACGCTGCTGGCCGCACGGCATTCGGCCACGGGCACCTTCCATTCATCCGCCGCCGCCTGCACCAGCATCATGCGCGCCGCCGCGCCGCCCTTGCGCACGTACTCGTTGGACTGGCGAATGCCCTGGCTACCACCCGTGCCGAAGTTGCCCCAGACGCGGTCGCGCGCGAGGTTCTGGCCAGGCGTGGGGTATTCAGTCGTCACTTTGGCCCAGTTGGCATCCAGCTCTTCGGCGACGAGTTGCGCCAGGCCCGTCAGCGTGCCCTGGCCCATCTCAGAACGGGCGATGCGGATGACGATGCTGTCGTCTGGCTTGACGACCACCCAGGCGTTTACCTCGCTGAGCGTGGGGATCTGAGCGACGGCCTCACCGCTGAACGGAATGTGAAAAGCCACCACCAGGCCACCGGTAGCGGCAGCAGAAGTACCCAGAAACTTGCGACGAGTTTGAACTGCTGTAGTCATGTCGTGCTCCCATCGGCGTGTTGAATCGAAAGGGCGGCCGTTTTGGTGTCGCCGCCGTTGGCCACGACCTTGATCGCTGCGCGAATGCGGTTGTAGGTGCCGCAGCGGCAGATGTTGGTGATGGCCGCATCAATGTCGGCATCGGTCGGTTTCGGTTTTTCCTTCAGCAGCGCGACGGTTGCCATGATCATGCCGCTCTGGCAGAACCCGCATTGCGGCACGTCCAGCGCCGCCCAGGCTTTTTGCACCGGGTGCGAGCCGTTGGGCGACAGGCCCTCGATGGTCATGATTTTTTCAGTCGCGCTCACCATGGACAGGGGTCGCACGCAGGAACGCGTCGGCACGCCATCAATGTGTACCGTGCAGGCACCGCACGCCGCGACACCGCAGCCGTATTTGGTACCGGTCAGCCCCAGCTGTTCGCGCAGCACCCATAGCAGGGGCGTATCACCCTCGGCCTCGAAGCTGCGCACGGTTCCGTTGACGTTGAGTTGGATCATGGGGTGTCCTTGTATCCTTTTAAATTACTGCACCGCTGCAAGCGTTCGGTAGTCGAAGTTTGACCAGCGATGATGTTACGACGGTTGCATCGATCTTGTCCGCGCAATGATCCATCAACATCCATGTCTTTTGGCTGCGCCATCGGGAAACTGCCGCGACGACGTCGCGGTGCGCTTCGAAAACTCTTTTTAAGTGAGTAGGTGTTTGCCCTTGGTTTGTATGTTTTTGGGTGCAATTCACTTAATAATGTTTTTTTATCAATCAACTTACGAACTGCAAGGAGCGAAGAAATGAAGCATGAAAGACAGACCCGTGGTTTTGCCAAGCTGGCCTTGGTTTTAATGTCCAGCTTGGCGGTCGCGGCGGCAATTGCGCAGCCCGTGTCAGGCAACGATGACGACAACGGGAACAGCGGCGGCAACAAGGCTGCCAAATCTAAAAGGGTCAACAACGCGTACATTGTTCAGATGGCGGAGCGGCCGGTGAGTGCCTATACCGGCGGCATCAACGGCTATCCGGCCACCAAGCCCGGTCGAGGCCGAAAGATTGACCCCAATGACCCGCAGGTCTCCCGCTACCTGGGCTACCTCGCCTCGCGCCAAGACGCGGCACTGGCCGGCGTGGGCGGCAAAAAGCTCTACAACTACGGTTATGTATTCAACGGCTTTGCCGCCGAGCTGACCCCGGCGCAGGCGCAAAAACTGGCGCAGCAGCCGGGCGTATTGGCCGTCACCAAAGACGAAATCCGACAGGTGGATACGTCGTCTACCCCGAGTTTTCTTGGCCTCAATGCACCGGGCGGAATCTGGACTAGCTCCAAGGGCGAGAACGTCATCATTGGCATCGTCGACACGGGTGCCTGGCCGGAGCATCCGAGTTTTTCTGACCGCACCGGGAGCAACGGCAACGGCACGCAGGACGGCAAACTGAGCTATCA
>JANOTE010000318.1:0-1800 GCA_031416195.1 Rhodoferax sp. | reverse complement strand
GTCGATGGCCGCAACGTTTGAACTGATGCAGATCAACGCCATGCTGTTGCGCGGCACCGAAGGCGAATCCGTCGCCGATGCGCGGCGCATGCTGCAGATGGACGGCTTCATTCAAGGTCAAAAACGGCTGCTGCAAGAAGCGCAATCGGGTACGCTGCCTTCGCTACCTGATCTGCCCAAGGAGTTTGATGCCGATGCCACCGCCACCTACATTCGCAGCGTGATGGCAGGCACCAGCCCGGTGCCGCCGTCCATCGCCAAGCAGGTGGAACACATCTTGCTTCTGTCTAAGCAACTATGAATAACGGAAAAGTTACCCTCGTGGGTGCGGGCCCTGGCGACCCCGAGCTGCTCACGCTCAAAGCCGTCAAGGCAATTCAAGCCGCTACGGTGCTGCTGGTGGATGATTTGGTAAATGAAGAGATCGTGAAAAGCTACGCCAGGCCAGGCGCGCGCATCGTCTACGTGGGAAAGCGCGGTGGCTGCAAGTCCACACCGCAGGCCTTCATCGAAAAGCTGATGGTGATGGCCGCGCGCGAGGGCGAAAACGTCGTGCGGCTCAAAGGTGGTGATCCGTTTATTTTCGGCCGCGGTGGAGAGGAGGTCGAGCATCTGCAAGCGGCGGGCGTGCAGGTGTCTGTCATCAACGGCATCACCTCGGGCCTGGCAGCCGTCACCAGTCTGGGCGTGCCACTCACGCACCGCGAGCATGCGCACGGCGTGGTGTTTGTCACTGGCCACGCCAAGCGTGACGACGACGGCACTGATTGGCGCGCCCTCGCAGAAGCGGCGGCCAAGTCCAAGCTCACGCTGGTGATCTACATGGGCGTGAGTGGCGTGCGCCGCATTCAGGCCGAGCTGCTGACAGGTTTGCCTGCGAACACCCCCGTGGCCGTCATCCAGAACGCCACGCTGCCAGGTCAGCGCCACATGACCACCACGCTGGACGACCTGGCCAGCGCGGTCACCCGTGAGGGGCTGGGCAGCCCGGCGGTGCTGGTGGTGGGCGATGTGATCAAGGGTGTTGACGTGGCGATGCAGCAGAACCCTCAGATCCGCGCCGCACTTTGAATTCGTTTGACGCTGTCATCATCGGCGCTGGCGCAGCGGGCCTGTTCTGCGCTGGGGTCGCGGGCCAGTTGGGCCTCAAGGTTTTAGTCATTGACCACAGCGAAAAGGTCGCCGAGAAAATCCGTATCTCTGGCGGTGGTCGGGCGAACTTCACCAACCGCGATGTGAGCGCCGCCAATTTTCTGAGCGAGAACCCGAAGTTTTGCCGATCCGCATTGGCCAATTACACGCCGCAACATTTCATTGACTTGATCACCCGCCACGGTATTGCGTTTCACGAAAAGCACAAGGGGCAATTGTTTTGCGACCACTCGGCCGAAGACCTCATTACCATGCTGCTGGCTGAGTGTGACGCAGGTGGTGTGACGCGCTGGCAACCGTGTGCGGTGAAATCAATCAGCACGCGATCCGGGCCAGGCGGCTACGAAATTCAGACGGATCGCGGCCCGGTTCAAGCGAATGCCATCGTCATCGCCACGGGCGGCCTGTCGATCCCCAAAATCGGCGCGACCGATTACGGTTACCGCGTCGCGCGCCAGTTTGGCCTGAACCTGATCGAGCCTCGCCCTGCCCTGGTTCCACTCACCTTCGACGGCGCGGCGTGGGCACCTTACGCGTCGCTTACGGGTCTGTCGCTGCCTGTGCAAATTGAGACGGGTTCCAAAAAATCAAAGACGCAATTCAATGAAGACCTGCTGTTCACGCATCGCGGCTTGAGTGGCCCGGCGG
>JANOTE010000317.1:0-1641 GCA_031416195.1 Rhodoferax sp. | reverse complement strand
CAGGGCGTGACCCACGCTTTTGGTGTGCCTGGCGAAAGCTACCTTGCTGCGCTTGACGGCTTTCATCTGCATGCCGACAAGATCAAATTCATCATCAACCGCCAAGAAGGCGGTGCCGCTTACATGGCCGAGGCGCATGGCAAGCTGACCGGGCGGCCCGGTGTTTGCTTTGTGACTCGCGGCCCAGGAGCCACCAATGCCTCCATCGGTGTCCACACCGCGTTTCAAGACTCCACGCCGATGGTGTTGTTCGTGGGCGATGTGGCCAGCGACACGCGGGATCGCGAGGCGTTTCAGGAGGTCAATTACCTTAGCTTCTTCGGCCCCAGCACCGGTGGCATGGCCAAGCGGGTGGAACGCATTGACGATGCCAGACGCATCCCCGAATACGTCGCCCGCGCTTTTGCGACAGCGATGAACGGCCGCCCTGGCCCGGTGGTGTTGATATTGCCCGAAGATATGCTGGCCAGCGCGGTCACCCCGCAGGGCAATGGTGAAATGCCCCAAGCGTTGCAGCGCATTGAAGCAGTTGAGGCTTGGAGCGACCCCGGTTCCCTTCGCACGCTTCGTGACATGCTTCTGAAATCAGAGCGACCCTTCATCGTGGCGGGTGGCGGCGGCTGGACACCCCAATCCGCCCAGGCCCTGCAACGCTTCGCCGAGAACTGGAATCTGCCAGTGGGCAATGCGTTTCGTTTTCAGGATACGTTTGATAATTTTCATCCGCAGTACGCGGGCGACGTGGGCATTGGCATCAACCCCAAACTGGCGCAGCGCCTCAAAGATTGCGACCTCATCATCGCCATCGGCCCGCGCCTGGGTGAGATGACAACCAGTGGCTACAGTTGGCTGCAAGCGCCCAAGCCGAAGCAAAAACTGGTTCACTTTCATGCCAGCGCTGAGGAGTTGAACCGCGTCTACCAGGCCGATTTGGCGATCCAGTCCACCATGAACGCCGCTGCGCGTTCGCTCGAAGTGTTGACCGCCCCCATCACCCTGCCGTGGGAAGCCTGGACGCAAGCTTGCAACGCGGATTACGTCGCCAATATGACCCCGCAAGTGCTGCCGGGCGACATCGACATGCCCGCCATCGTCGCCACACTGCAAAAATACCTGCCCGTTGATGCGGTGCTGACCAATGGCGCAGGCAACTTTGCCAGTTGGGTACACCGCTTCTTCAAACACCACGGTTTGGTGAAGGGCTTCAAAACGCAGCTTGCGCCCACCAATGGTTCGATGGGCTACGGCTTGCCCGCAGGCATTGCGGCTGCGATCACGACGGGGAGGGTGGTTTTGACCATGGCCGGTGATGGCGACTTTTTGATGAACGGCCAAGAGCTGGCCACCGCCACGCAGTACGGTGCCAAAACCATCATCGTGTTGCTGAACAACGGCATGTTCGGCACCATCCGCATGCACCAGGAGCGCGACTACCCTCTGCATGTGGCGGGCACGGCGCTGGTCAACCCCGACTTTGCGGCGTTGGCGCGGGCTTACGGCTATGCGGGGGTAAAGATCACCAGGACGGGGCAGTTTGAGGCTGAATTGCTGGCGGCGCTTGAACGCGAGCAAGGGACTTTGATCGAGGTGATGCTCGATCCGGAGGTGATCACTACGCGAGGGACGCTGGCTGCGATTACG
>JANOTE010000316.1:0-5173 GCA_031416195.1 Rhodoferax sp. | reverse complement strand
CCGTCAGCAGCCCGTGGCTCACGGTTTGTGCGCCGGAGCACCAGCATTTGGTGCCTTCAAGTTTTACGGCGGCCCCGCTGGATGGGTGAATGATGACGCGCATATTGGCAGCTTCTGCCGCCCACACGCCCCAGATTTCGCCTTTGAATGGCGTAACAGGACTTTCAAGTTCGGCAAGTATCGCCATGGCATCAGTATGGCCTTCATACATTTTTGCAAGCGACAGGCTGTGCTGGGCAACAACCGCCAAAGTCTGCCAGCGCTGCAACGTGTCGCCCGAACCTGGGAGTGGCAACTTGTCAAATCCCAATATCAAAAGTTCATGCAATTGACTTGGAACATCAGCCAGTGGGCTCAGTGCTGCCAGCGCGGCACCTACCTCGCCTGGGGCTGGGATTGGCAACGTGTCATGGCCGCCCGTGTCGCTCACATTGATGCCTTTGCGGGCTGGGCCGTGCGGCTTTCCTGCTCCACTCGGGCCAAAGTTGCACCAAAGCCGCCAGGTGCGCGGAATATGCGTCGGGCACTGGTGAACACCCGTGGTGCGGCAGACCAGGCAATGGACGCACCACTCGCCTTCAGCGACTCAACCAGCGCAACGTCCTCACTGCACTGCAAAGATTGGAATCCACCAGCGCGCTCGTATGCCCGTGCAGTCAGCCCCAAATTGGCACCATGGATATGCCGGTGACCGTCCGCATCGGTGTAGGTCGCATCGTAGTGGCCTCTCATGGTGTCGCCATAGGTGCCCCAATCACGCACAGCGACTGTTCCGCATACAACATCGCTTCGCTGCGCCAGTTGTGCAGAAATCCAGTCATGTGCCACTTCGGTGTCGGCATCTGTGAACGCCAACCACCGAGCGCCCGCAGCCAATGCGAGCGCTGCGCCAAGCGCGCGTGCCGCGCCAACGTTGCGGGCGTTGAGGGCGATGGTCGTCGTGCCCATTCGGCGTGCGATGCTGCGGGTTCGGTCGGTGCAGGCATCCAAAACTACGATGAGCAGCGTCTGTTCGCCGCATAAACGTGGGCATTGGGCTGCAACGCGCAATGCTGACAAGCAAGCAACCAAGTGATTTTCTTCGTTATGCGCAGGGACTATGGCGGCGATCAAAGACATTCCTCAAGGTGGGCAAAAAAAATTGTGAAACTTGAGGTTGAGCATAGGTTCGATATTGCAATTGAATGTCAGCCCCCGCCGTTGTTTGTTGTAGGCCAACATCGACAAACGGGGGGCGCTGCAGTCGAGAAAGTCCTACGCTGCACGGCGATATTGGCGGACGGCACATGGCCAGCCAGGCATCTGAATCATCGGTCTGCAGGAGATATTTCGCCCGCGCCTGCGGGCTGCCCGTCGGCTTTCAGCTCAACTACGGACTCCACCCATCCTGGGGCCAGGGACAGATCGTCCAACCACGCAGCGTAAGCCGCAGCCTGTTCAGCTTGTGGCATCCGCAGCAGCGCTGCCGGATGCAGCGTCACCAGCACACGTACACCATCTGCGCGGGTAAACCACTGGCCGCGCTCAGCCATCACGGCAACCGTGCGGCCCAGCAGCGAGGTGGCGGCGGTTGCCCCCAACGCGATGATTGCTTTGGGTTTGACAAGATCGATCTCACTTTCAAGCCAGTGCAGGCACATGGCGGCTTCATGCTGCGATGGTGTCTTGTGCATACGCCGCTTGCCGCGGGGTTCGAATTTAAAATGTTTGACGGCGTTGGTGATGAACAGATCGGTACGGTTCCAACCCAGGTCGGCCAGCGCCCGGTCAAACAAGTGGCCTGACGGGCCTACAAAAGGCCGCCCGCGAAGGTCTTCCTGATCGCCCGGCTGCTCGCCCACCACCATCAAGCGGGCGCGCGCGGAGCCCTCGACGCACACTGCCTGTGTAGCGTGCTGGCCGATGGGGCAGGCGCGGCAAGCTTGTGCGGCGACGTTCAAGCTTTGCAAATCGAAAGGCTTTTCACCCTGTAGCCGCTGCTTGAGAGTCTGGGCTACAACCTGTGCAGCTTGCACGCGCGCTGTGGCGGCAATGCCGTGCGTGAAGACCGGGATGCGCCGCCGGGGTTCGGTGGGCGCTTGGTCAATCATGGCTATACGCCGCTGTGAGGACCCGGCCGCCAACTCGCTGATAAATTGTGCTTCGGGCAGGTTCTTCCAGTAACGTTTCGGCATTTCCTTTTGCATCATCTTGAGCTTAAGGCGGGCGGGGTTGAAAATGTTTTGGTAATAGGTAAGCCACAATGCCTCGCCCGCGTCCGCAGGCGGCGCGTCAGCCTTACGCGCGCCGGGCCCTGTTTCAAGCGACCCTTGCCCACCATTGCCCGGACGCCACTCAATGCAGCGCTCCGGCGAGAGGATGGCCCAGCGCATTTGCGTGAAGCGGCGCACAAAAAACGGGGCTGTGGCTTCGACGATGTGGTGCTCTGGCTCGAACCAGGCCACGTGAAGCGGCCCACCTTGTGACTTAGTCTGGAGGATGTCACCCGTAACGCCATCCATATCCTGGACTGTACGAAAGCGCACAAAGGCTTTCATCTTGTGCATATCACGGCGTACGGCCTGCGCCAAGTGCTGCGCCTGCACACGGTCGGCATCCAACGGGTCGTGCCGTAGCGCAGGCTCATGAAGCAGGCGCCATAACAAACGATACAGCAGGCCGAAGCGGTTGGGGTCGCTGTGCAGGATGACGGTTTGGCACAGCGCCAAAAATTCGGCCGGTACGTTGATAGGAGGGGCGTTGTCACAGTCGTGCGCGGCAGAGCGGCAGGAGTCCGCAAAAAGATCTTGGGTTGGCGTGCTAATACTGTGCCAGCTCACCTGTTCGGGCGCCATGTTGCGTGCCAGCAAGTTGCGTGCAGTGCGTCGAAAACCCGGTAAGTCGATGGGACTTTGCAAAACAACCGATGTCACAGGCAACTGAATTTCAGAAAAAAGCGAGCGGGTCACCCTATCGCACCCTACATCCAAGCGTTGGAAGCGATCTCACAGGTCTCGCCCAGAGCCGATAGATTCTGGGGCTCATCAAAAAGGCCCGCCTGCACCGGCTTGGGCGTGAGCCGCGCTGCCAAAGCCACGGCATCCAACGCTGCACCGGGATGATGATCAGCCAACACCACAAACGGCATCACTTTCTTGAGCGGCACGTGCAAACGCAGCAAGTCATCAGCGCGCAACTGGCGCACACGGCGCGCTTGCAAAATGCGCATGACAGCTTTCACGCCCAGACCTGGCACCCGCAGCAGCAATTCACGCGGTGCGCGGTTCAAGTCCACTGGAAACTGCCCACGGTTACCTAGCGCCCATGCGAGTTTAGGATCAATGTCCAGCGCCAACATGCCAGGGGCTGCGCCCGAGTTTTCGCCGCCAGAAGCAGAATTCAAAGTAGCGCCGGGGATAATTTCATCGTGCGCAAAACCGTAGAGCCGAATCAGCCAATCAGCCTGGTACAGCCGGTGCTCACGGATCAACGGCGGTTGGCACAGCGGCAACCTGCTGGAGGCATCGGGGATGGGGCTGAAGGCCGAGTAATACACGCGGCGCAACTGGTAGGCACTGTACAGCGTAGCGGAGGTTTGCAGAATGGCGGCATCGCTGGTAGCGTCGGCCCCCACAATCATTTGTGTGCTTTGGCCGCCGGGTGCAAATTTTTCAGGCGGAGCGCGTTTGGCGTTGCGTGACTGTGGGAGCGAAACGATGCTGCTCTTGCCATGGTCTGTGGCCGCGCCCTTGGCATCATCAATGTGTACACGCAGCCGCGCCATGGAGCGGCGGATGGCCGCGCTGTCTTTCTCAGGGGCAAGCGCCTGCAGGCTTTGCACCGTGGGCAGTTCAATGTTAATGCTCAGGCGGTCGGCGTAGCGGCCCGCGCGCGCCAGCAAATCGGGTGAGGCATCGGGAATGGTCTTCAAGTGAATATAGCCACGAAAGTCGTGCTCTTCCCGAAGTACCCGGGCCACCTCCACCACCTGCTCCATCGTGTAATCGGGGCTCTGGATAATGCCCGAGGACAGAAACAGCCCTTCAATGCAGTTGCGCCGGTAAAAGCTCAAAGTGAGCTGTACCACCTCATCAACCGTGAAGCGGGCGCGCTGCACATTGCTGCTGACGCGGTTCACGCAGTACAAGCAGTCGTAAAGGCAAAAGTTGGTGAAAAGAATTTTGAGAAGCGAGATGCAGCGACCATCAGGTGCATAGCTATGGCAAATGCCCGAGCCTTCGGTAGAGCCAATGCCTTTGCCGCCTAACGAATTGCGCTTGGCGGTGCCGCTTGACGAGCACGATGCATCGTACTTGGCGGCATCGGCCAGCACGGCTAATTTCTGAATGAATTTGGGAGACGATAACACTGAGTAAATATACAGCTTTTTTCGACATCTTGCCGAACCTCGGGCGAATCTCCCGGTCGCCCTGTGTGCCAAAGGCCACTATCGAATAAGTTTTTTGCTCAGCGCCAGCAGCATCCGAAACCCGCACAATGGTGGAGCAAACAGGTGAATGTTCATCGAGCAGTTCCGATAGTGAGCAAAATGCGTATTTAGGTTGAATGAGTTGGCCACCTGTTGCGGCTTCCAAGCCGGGGCTTGCAATAGCTGCGCCTCTTTTTTTCAAAAATTTTCGAAAGTCCTCCATGCCAAATCTTTTCAGTCCCTACACCCTCAAGGGCGTGACCTTGCGCAACCGAACGGTGATGTCCCCCATGACGATGTACAACTCTGTCGACGGCAAGCTCGATGATTACCATGTGAGCTATCTCGGCGCCCGTGCGGCCGGCGGCTTTGCCTTGGTGTTTGGGGAGCAGATGGCCATCACCCCCGATGGCCGCACTACAACGTCCTGCGCCGGCATCTGGAACGACGATCAGATCGAAGGCCACGCCCGGGTCGTCGCCATCATTGAGCGCATGGGTGCGGTGGCCGCCATCCAGCTCGGCCACACCGGCCGCAAGGGCAGTGAAATTCCACCGCACCTGCGCGCCAAAGCTGCGGGCATGGGCAAGCAACTGCCACCCGACCACCCGGATGGCTGGACCTGTGTCGCCCCATCCGCCATTCCCTATGGTGGCGGTGGCCACATCTACCCGGTACACGCGCTCACGGTAGAGGAGATCAAGGCTCTGCACCAATCGTATGCGGCCGCAGCCCGGCGTGCGCTGGACGCAGGCTACAAATGGC
>JANOTE010000315.1:0-1839 GCA_031416195.1 Rhodoferax sp. | reverse complement strand
TTACCTCACCGGGCTGCTGGTCATCAGCGCGCTGTCGCTGTTTTTGTTCACCGCCGTGGCCGGGCGGCTGTGGTGCGGCTACACCTGTCCGCAAACCGTGTACACCGAGATTTTCATGTGGGTTGAGCGCAAGATCGAGGGAGACCGAACTGCCCGCATGCGGCTTGACAAAGCCCCCTGGAGCATTCGCAAGCTGGCGCGCAAGAGTGCCAAACAGGCGGTGTGGATTGCGATTGGCCTGTGGACTGGTTTTACCTTTGTCGGCTACTTCACGCCCATCCGCGAGCTTGCCAGCGCGGTCGCCAGTTTTACATTGGGGCCGTGGGAGCTGTTCTGGGTGCTGTTTTACGGCTTTGCAACCTACGGCAATGCCGGCTGGATGCGTGAGCAGGTCTGCAAGTACATGTGCCCCTACGCGCGCTTTCAAAGCGCCTTGTTTGTCCGCGATACGCTGATCGTGACCTACGACGCCGTGCGTGGTGAGGGCCGTGGCTCACGCCCACGCAGCGACACCCCCGCGCAGTATCACGCCAAAGGCCTGGGTGACTGCATTGACTGCACGCTGTGTGTGCAGGTTTGCCCGACCGGCATCGACATCCGCAATGGCCTCCAATATGAATGCATCAGTTGCTCCGCGTGCATTGATGTGTGCGACAGCGTCATGGACAAAATGAACTACCCGCGCGGGTTGATCCGCAACAGCACGCAAAACGGGCTTGAGCAGGGCCTGACGCGCAATCAGATGTTTCGAAGAATCCTGCGCCCGCGCGTGCTGCTCTACACCGCCGTGTTGGCAACCTTAAGCATCGGCATGCTGTGGAGCCTGCTGGCGCGACCGCTGTTGAAGGTGGATGTCGTGCGAGACCGGGGTGCCATCGCCCGCATGGTGGGCCAGGGGCAGATTGAAAACGTTTACCGGGTGCAGATCATGAACGCGACCGAACACGGCCAGAACTATGTGTTGAGCGTCACGGGCATTGCGGGTGCACGCATCGTGTCTGACGCGCAAGTGATCGTCGACGCCGCCAGCGCGCGCTGGGTTGCGGTGCGGGTGCAGGCACCGCCCGGCGCTGCGGCGGCAGGCTCACACCCGATCAACTTTGTCGTCTCAACGCAGGCAGCGCAACAGGATCAGGTGGTTGAGAAGTCGGTGTTTCTCGTCCCACGTTAAAAAAATAGACGCGGAAAAATCAGCATGATCCCAAGACCCTGGTGGAAAGAATTTTATGTATGGATGGTGATTGCGGGGCCAGTGTCTGCCGTTGTGGCCTGCGCCATCACGGCGGTCTACATTTGGCAGGGGCCGGACGCGGTGGTGTCAAAAAATTACTACCGCGAGGGGCTGGCGCTGGAGAAAGAAGTGAGAGCCGCCGAACCGCCAATGCAGCCGGCCAAGGTAGGCCGTAACCACAGCGCCACAGGGGGTAAAAAAGATGCCAGCCCTTAAATTGGCTGAACCCTCTGCTGAGTTGGCGCAACGCCCTGCGGTTCAACGTTGGGTACTGATCACCTGGCCTGCATTTCTAGCCGCCTGCCTGTTGGAGGCACTGGTCTTTTCAATGGTGGATCCGGGCGAGGTGCATTGGCTGGGACACCAGTTGGAGGCCTCTCGCCAGGCGGTCTACACGGCCGCGTTTTTCAGCTTTTGGTTGATCGCCATGGCCAGCAACGGCTTGGTGTTGTGGTTGCACAAACCAGCGCAGACCGTCAATGACACGCTGGCGGACTGACGATTCCACACGGCGAATTCCATGCAAACCACTCTGGCTGCAACCGCGCTCTTGATGGGCCTGGCGGGCGGGCCACACTGCGTGGCCATGTGCGGTGCGGCGTGCGCGG
>JANOTE010000314.1:0-25274 GCA_031416195.1 Rhodoferax sp. | reverse complement strand
GCGGGAGTTGATGGAGCGATTTCGCGTGGGCAACGGCGATGGGAAGCTGGGTTGCATTCTGGTGGCCTCGGCTTCGTTTTGGGAAGGTATCGATGTGCCGGGCGAAGCGCTGCAAATGGTGGTCATCGACAAATTGCCCTTTCCACCGCCGAGCGACCCGATGGTTGAGGCCCGTTCTGCCCAGTTGGAGCAAGCGGGGAAAAGCTCATTCAACAGCTATTCGTTGCCAGAAGCGGCCGTGGCACTGAAGCAGGGCGCGGGGCGATTGATTCGCAGGGAGTCTGATCAGGGGCTGCTGGTGGTGTGTGACAGCCGGCTGACGAGCATGGGTTACGGCAAAAGGCTGCTCTCTGCTCTGCCGGAGATGAAAACGATAGTGTCAGAGGTCGAATTCTTGGGCGCGCTGAATCAGCTTACCAAATCTTCCACCATGGATTCGAGTCGGGCTTAAAGCCACGGCTCAAGTATTCAGTCTTGGGATAGGTCGTCTCCAACACCCGTTTCGTGTCGTCACGAAGTTGATCCAACCCCAGGGAGTCGTAAGACTTGAGCATGATATACAGAGCTTCTTCAAGGGCGGGTACGGCACGGTATTCAGCCAATGCCACTTGCGCGCGGTTGATCGCTGCGACGTAAGCGCCTCGCTTGTAGTAATAACGGGCGACATGCACCTCATACTGCGCCAGCGAATTGACGATGTAGGTCATGCGCAGGCGGGCATCGGACGAGTATTTGGAATCAGGGAATCGCGTGGTCAATTCCTTGAAAGCATCAAACGACTCTTTCGATGCTTTTTGGTCGCGCTCGGATAAATCTTGCCGGGTGATGTTGGCAAACAGGCCCAAGTCATCGTTGAAGTTGATGATTCCCTTCAGGTAGAGCGCATAGTCGAGCGCGGGACTGGCCGGGTGTAGCTTGATAAAGCGCTCAAGCGCTGCCAAGGCCTCAGCGGTCTCGTTGCCCTTGTAGCGGGCGTAGGCTTTTTCCAACTGAGCCTGTTGCGCCAACGGAGTGCCTGCCGCGCGACCTTCGAGTTTTTCAAAAAGTGCGGCGGCCCTGTCGTAAGCACCCGCACTAAGCTCGTCTTTCGCCTCCGCGTAAAGCGTCGCGGGACTCATGTTGGCGGTTCGATCAGTGTCAGTGGAAGCACAGCCGACAATGAGGGCGGCGGCAAGCAACCCGAGTACACGAACAACCGATAATTTGCCAGAAACCATTGCTATAACTTCCTTCATACAGACCATTGTGATTATATCGAGTGTCCAAGCGCAAACTGAAGCTGATGAGATTGGCGCGGAGCTTATTGATACGGGAGAAGACCTTGAAGTTCGCCCGTTCCAAATTGAAGCCGCACAACACGGACAAAGGCTCGATATTGCGCTTGTCCACTTGCTGCCGGAGTTTTCCAGAAACTTCTTGCAACAACTGATTGAGGCCGGTGCAGTAACGTTTGCAGGCGCTCGTGCTTCCAAACCATCAAGCCGGGTGAAGGTTGGCGCGATGGGAGTCGTGGAGCTGCGCCCCACAGCGCAGAGCCAAGCTTACAAGGCTGAGACCATTGCGCTGGACGTTGTTTACAGCGACGACCATCTCTTGGTTGTCAACAAGCCTGCGGGTCTGGTTGTACACCCAGCGCCTGGCAACTGGAGCGGAACCTTGCTTAACGCCCTGTTGGGTTTGGATGCGCGTGCCAGCACCATCCCGCGTGCCGGCATCGTCCATCGGTTGGACAAAAACACCAGTGGCTTGATGATGGTTGCACGCACCCGCAGTTGCATGGACGCACTGGTGCGCATGATTGCCGATCGCTCGGTGAGCCGCCAGTATTTGGCCTTGACTGCAACGCCTTGGATTGGGCCGGCAAATCGTGAAGTGCAGGCTGCCATTGGCCGAGACCCTCGAAATCGGTTGCGCATGGCCGTGGTAGACCTGGATCGGAGCGCTGGAAAAGAAGCTAAAACCACCTTGAGCGTTCTTGACTCAAATCCCCACGGCAGCTTGGTTCGCTGTACCTTGCATACCGGTCGAACCCATCAAATACGGGTACACATGGCATCGATTGGCCTTCCCATCTTGGCGGACGAGGTGTATGGCGGCAAGCAGGTTTCAACAATGCCGCGCCAGGCTCTGCACGCGTTTCGGTTGGGCTTCATCCACCCTGTGTCTCAGGTGGATTTGCAGTTCCACGCGCCACCACCGCGGGATTTCAACGATGCAATGGTGGGGCTTGGCCTGCGATACAATGAAAGTGAGGCGCGAAACCTTGTTTCTGTCCCGTAAAACCAACAAAGCGCGGTCGCTGGAGCAGGCTCTCCGCAGAACTTCGTCACGCACAATGACCGCCTCGCTTCATACAGTCGGCCCGAAGTCCGAACCACACGTGCGCTTTCGAGCGCTGCGAATTTTTCCGTAACACGTACACCCATGAGCTCCCCATGAACACCGTAGCCGCGAAACGCGTTCTTGAGACGGCCCTGATTTGCGCCAGCGCGCCGATACCCGTCAAAGAAATGGGCGTTCTCTTCGACGATGAGTTAAGCCTGAACCACATCAAATCGCTGTTGGAAAGTATCCAACTCGATTGGAATCAGCGCGGTGCTGAGCTGGTTTGCGTTGCCAGTGGCTGGCGGTTTCAGAGCCGTCCCGAATTGCGTGCATTCCTAGATCGGCTCAATCCCGAAAAGCCACCCAAATACACGCGCGCTGCGCTGGAAACGCTTGCGATCATTGCCTACCGCCAGCCGGTGACGCGGGGGGACATTGAGGGTATTCGCGGAGTCACCGTTAATTCACTGGTTATCAAACAGCTCGAAGACCGTGGTTGGGTCGAAGCCATCGGACACCGGGAAACTGTGGGGCGCCCCACATTGCTCGCCACCACGCGACAGTTTCTGGATGACTTGGGTGTTGAATCGCTTGATCAATTGCCCATAGTCGAAAGTCCCAACCTCGGCGGAAACCTGGAGTTCAACCCGGCGAGCCTGACCAGCTTGACCAGTTTGGTTGAACCGCTTCAGGCTAGTTTAGAAATCGAGGGTGTTTCGCTAGAGACGATGCAGGTCATTGATGAAATCAATGTCGAACCGATGCAAATTAAGACCAACGGGAACGCTTTGCCACTATGAACGCTGAAACACCACCAGAGCACATTCTTCCTCAAAACACGGATGAAACCGGCTTGGACGCTCCCAACCTGTTTGGCGATGTCATCTCCGGCCGATTTGATGCAGATGCTGACGCAGAGCTAGTTGAGGATGCACCGACCAAGCGAATCCTTTTGCCCGTGGCGGAGGCCCCCAAGCTGCATAAAATCTTGGCGCAATCTGGCATGGGGTCGCGGTTGGAGATGGAGCAGCTCATCTTGGAGGGACGGATTTCGGTGAACAACGAGCCTGCCCACATTGGCCAACGGATCCAGTTTGGCGATCAAATCAAAGTCAACGGCAAACCTGTGCGGTTTCGGATTGATCCTCCTGCCGCCCGCGTTATTGCGTATCACAAGCCCGCAGGCGAGGTCGTCACCCATGATGATCCGCAAAATCGTCCGACCGTGTTTCGCCGATTGCCCAAATTGCACCAGGGAAAGTGGCAGTCGGTGGGGCGCTTGGATTTGAACACTGAGGGGCTTTTGCTGTTCACCAGTTCGGGCGAACTGGCGAATAACCTGATGCATCCACGCTTTGGGCTGGAGCGTGAGTATGCCGTTCGGGTTTTGGGCAGCTTGAACAAGGAAGAAAAACAAAAGCTCCTGGATGGCGTGAAACTTGACGATGGTATGGCGCGATTTGGCTCGATCGAAGAGGGCGGCGGCGAGGGAGCCAATTGCTGGTACCGTGTGACGATTTCGGAGGGACGCAATCGGGAAGTTCGGCGCATGATTGAGGCGGTGGGTCACGCGGTGAGCCGATTGATTCGCATCCGCTACGGTGCCATGTTGCTGCCACGGGGCCTCAAGCGCGGTGCCTGGATGGAGCTTGATGAGGCCGACATCCGGGCGTTGCGTCAGGTGACTGAATCTTTGGATGGGTTTGGCGCAAGGGAATCGGTAAAGTCCCACCAACTGGGTGAAACGCGTCCTGAACCGGGTCGGCCGGGTCAAAAGCGATCGCGTCCAAATGATCGTGGTGCGGGCCGCAGTCCAAGTGGAGGTTCGCTGCGCGAGCTCGGTCGCACCCCCGAACTTGCTAGAGTGCCAGCGCGAGGCAAAAGGCTTGCCCGGCCAGACCCTGCTGGATCGTCTGAACGTGGTGGACGAAGTGAGAGAGTCGGCAATGCTGCGCAACCTGATCCGATGAAGACCGCATTTGGCTACATTGGTGCCGACAGTTTTGTGCGGCAACGTCAAGGCCAGGGTCTGCCTCAGCGCAGATCAGGTGGAGGCGGGAACGCGGGGCCAGGCGCAAGGCGTGGCAGTGGTAGTGGTAGTGGTAGTGGTAGTCGGGGTCGATAACACTGGATTTTTGAAGTAATTGCCTGAACGGCGGTCTGCCGCGGTGGCGCTGACGTTAAAATAGCAGACTTTGCCTCAGAGACTGTTCTTAGTGGCAACTCTTTCAGGTAACTGTTCAACACCTTTAGTTCAGGATTTTTTCATGGCCATCGAAACCACACTGTCAATCATCAAACCGGACGCTGTCGCGAAAAACGTCGTCGGCCAGATTTATGCGCGTTTTGAATCCTCTGGCCTCAGGGTTGTAGCCGCCAGGATGGCTCATTTGTCGCGCTCTGAGGCTGAGGCTTTTTATGCCGTCCACAGCGCAAGGCCTTTCTTCAAAGACTTGGTGGAATTCATGATTTCCGGCCCCGTCATGATTCAAGCGCTGCGGGGTGAAGGCGCAATTCTGAAAAACCGCGACTTGATGGGTGCGACTGATCCGAAAAAAGCCGCCGCTGGAACCATTCGCGCGGACTTTGCAGACAGTATTGATGCCAACGCCGTGCACGGATCAGACTCTACAGAAAATGCCGCGAATGAGATCGCATTCTTCTTCGCTGGCATGAACGTCTTTTCACGCTAATCTCTTCAGTCGTCGCTCTTTTTGTCCGCTTTACTCGCTCGAATTTGGCCCGGTACACACTTAAGATGACCACCAATCTGCTCGATTTTGACCTCGACGGATTGGCTGTTTTTTGTGAACAGCTCGGTGAGAAACGGTTTCGGGCGAAGCAGCTTTTTCGCTGGATTCACCATAACGGGGTCTCGGATTTTGACGAGATGTGCGACTTGGCGGGTTCCTTGCGAAACAAGCTTAAAGGCGTGGCAGAAGTCGAGGCTTTGAAACTCAGCACGCAGCAAATCTCCTCCGATGGCACGATCAAGTGGTTGTTCGATGTCGGCGGCGGCAACGCCATTGAAACAGTCTTTATTCCTGAGCGGAATCGCGGTACGCTTTGCATCTCTTCTCAAGCGGGTTGCGCGGTAGGTTGCCGGTTCTGCGCGACCGGGCATCAAGGTTTCAGCCGAAATTTAACAACTGCAGAGATCGTCGGGCAGCTATGGTTTGCCGAGCATTTTTTGCGCAGGCACTTGGGGCAAACGTCCCGAGTCGTCTCCAATGTCGTGATGATGGGAATGGGTGAGCCGCTGCAAAACTACGGTGCGTTAGTGCCTGCCCTCAGGGTCATGCTTGACGACCACGCCTACGGAATTTCCCGCAGGCGACTCACGGTTTCAACATCAGGTGTTGTTCCCATGATTGATCGGCTGGCTGATGATTGCCCGGTAGCGCTGGCCGTGTCTTTGCATGCGCCCAATGATATCTTGAGAAATGATCTGGTTCCCCTCAACCTCAAATACCCGATTGCGGAGGTTTTGGACGCCTGTAATCGCTATCTTTTAAAAGCCCCCCGCGATTTCATCACGTTTGAATATTGCATGCTGGCTGGACTCAATGATACGGTTGGGCACGCGCAGCAGATTGTCGACTTGGTCAAGCGGTATGCAATAGGGGGGGTGTGGGCCAAATTCAACTTGATTCCGTTCAACCCGTTCCCGGCCTCAGGTTTGACTTGCTCGCCGCCTGCAACAGTCGCTGCATTTGCCAAAATATTGACGGATGCTGGCATTGTGACGACGGTACGAAAGACCCGGGGCGATGATATCGACGCTGCCTGTGGTCAATTGGCGGGTGATGTGAAGGATCGAACCGGCGCGGCTGAAAGAATGGCGCGCAAACGTGTTGTGAAGATTGTGCCCTTTACAGAATTGCAGCAACTAACGTCCGAGTCTTAACATGCCTTTATTCAATGACGAATCAAGCGGAGTCAAAGTTGCGCGAAAGTTAAGCCTTGTTTTGGCCGCCGCCATTTTCATTTTGGCAACAGCGAGCGGATGTGCTTCACCGCCGGGCGGGCCTTTGAGCAGTGCTCAGCCAGAGATATTGACAGAATCTGATGAGCCCGACACCCGAAAGCGCGCCCGTATCAGGCTCGAACTCGCCGTGGGCTATTTCGAGCAAGGGCAAACCACCGTTGCCCTGGATGAATTGAAGCAATCCCTCGTGGCTGACCCCAACTTTGCTGAGGCGCACAACCTGAGGGGTTTGATCTACATGCGCTTGAGCGACCCACGGCTGGCAGAAGAGAGCTTTCGGCGCGCATTGTCGATCAGCCCCCGTGACCCCAACGTCCTGCACAACTACGGCTGGATGCTGTGCCAGCAAGCCCGCTATCCCGAATCCCAAAAGGCTTTGTCCCAAGCCATCGCCAGCCCGCTTTACGTGGGACGGGCTAAATCATGGATGGCGCAAGGACTCTGCCAGGTCAGGGCGGGGCAAGTCGCCGAGGCCGAGCAGAGTTTGCAACGATCCTACGAACTGGATGCAGGAAACCCGGTGACAGGGTACAACTTGGCCACACTTTTGTACCAACGTGGCGAGTTCAGCAAAGCCCAGTTTTATGTGCGGCGCCTCAACAACACCGAGCTGGCGAATGCCGAATCACTCTGGCTGGGAATCAAGGTGGAGCGTCAGATGGAAAACCGCGATGCAATGCTGCAACTGGTGGGGCAACTGAGGAAGCGGTTCGCCCAGTCGCGCGAATTGGCATCCTTCGAGCGGAGTGCCTTCAATGAGTGACGCAATCGGGCCGTTGCTGGACGGTACACCTCACGGCAGTGATGCTGGCGGCCAAATGTCGGCAGGTTCGATGCTGCGCCGGGCGCGCGAAGAGGCTGGCTTGCACATCGGTGCACTGGCGGTTTTGCTGAAAGTGTCGGTGAAAAAGCTTGAGGCGCTTGAGGCAGATCGGTTGGACTTGCTGCCTGATACGGTTTTTGCGCGAGCGCTGGCTGGTACGGTTTGCAGACTTCTAAAGGTCGACCCTGCTCCCGTGCTAGCTGCATTTCCTCAAACCAGCGCGCAACGAAAAGAGCAAGTACGAACTGGCAGGCAAACCACTTTCAAGTCGTCTGGCCACAGCATGCAAAAGTCGCTGGCCGAGAAGCTCTCCCGGCCTTTGATCTCGTTGGGCGTTGCGTTTGCCATAGGTGCTCTGGGTTTGATGTTTTTTCCGGCGATTCAACAGCTTGTTGAGGACATCAGAAAAGGCGTTGAATCATCTGGCGCGCCCGCCACTGCGCCGCCGATCGCTCAAACGCCTGGGAAGGGCAATACATCGGGCAATACATCAATAGAAGCAGGGACATCAACAGCGCCAAGTGCACTCGCTGCAAACCCGGCCGTTACTGCCGCAGCTGCCAGCGCTACAGCAGCATCGGAACCTGTTCAGACCCCCACGCCAGTGGCATTGGAGTCCGCCGAGATTTTGACGCTTACCGCACGGGGCAACTCGTGGGTCGAAGTGACGGATGCCAAGCGTGTGATGGTGTTACGCAAGACCATGTTGAGCGGCGAGTCTCAAAAGCTGGGCGGGGCTCTACCAATGACGGTCATTGTTGGGCGAGCCAACTTGGTCGATGTTCAAGTTCGTGGCAGTGTGGTGGATATCCTGTCTGTAAGCAAAGACAATGTCGCCCGTTTTGAGGTGAAATGATGAATCATCGCCTGACTGTCTTGACATCAATTTCAACGTCTGTCAATACACCTATTGCCTCGGCAGGCACCCGTGCGAGGCATTCTCGTCAAGCCGCAGTGGCGTGGGCCGACCAAGTTGTGACGGTCGGCGGAAATGCACCGGTTCGGGTGCAGTCAATGACCAACACAGACACGGCTGATGCCATTGGTACGGCGATTCAGGTCAAAGAACTGGCGTTGGCGGGCTCCGAACTGGTGCGCATCACGGTCAACACGCCAGAGGCTGCTCAGGCGGTTCCGTACGTGCGCGAGCAGCTTGACCGCATGGGCGTGTTTGTTCCCTTGATTGGCGATTTTCACTACAACGGGCATCGCCTTCTCACCGATTTTCCAGCCTGCGCCCAAGCGCTTTCAAAGTACCGCATCAACCCTGGCAATGTGGGCAAGGGTGAAAAGCATGACAAGCAGTTTGGGCAAATGATTGAGGCCGCTTTGCGATGGAACAAGCCGGTGCGAATTGGTGTCAATTGGGGCAGCCTTGATCAGGACTTGCTGGCCAGCTTGATGGATCAGAATAGCCTGCGCGGTACTCCGTGGGACGCAAAGCTGGTGATGTACGAGGCCTTGATAACGTCTGCGATTGAATCGGCACGCTTGGCAGAACGCATGGGTATGGATCCGAATCAGATCATCCTGTCATGCAAAGTCAGCGGCGTTCAAGACCTGATAGCGGTCTACCGTGAATTGGCGAGGCGGGCTGACTACGCTTTGCATTTGGGTCTGACCGAGGCGGGTATGGGCACCAAGGGCACGGTGGCATCGGCGACGGCGTTGTCCATTCTGTTGCAAGAAGGTATTGGCGACACCATCCGTGTGTCGCTGACGCCTGCGCCTGGTGAGGCGAGAACGCAGGAGGTCGTCATTGCCTCTGAAATTCTGCAAGCCCTGGGCCTGCGTACTTTCGTGCCCAGTGTCACGGCTTGCCCCGGCTGTGGCAGGACGACCAGCACGACCTTTCAAGAACTCACAAAGCAGATTGATGACTTCCTCAGGGCGCAAATGCCAGTCTGGCGCAAAAGCTACCCTGGCGTTGAGACGCTCAAAGTCGCTGTCATGGGATGCATTGTGAATGGTCCCGGTGAGAGCAAGCACGCCGACGTTGGCATTAGCTTGCCTGGCACAGGCGAAGCACCTGCCGCGCCGGTTTTTATCGATGGCGAGAAGCGCATGACCTTGCGGGGTGACAACATTGCGGCTGAATTTCAGGCCGTGGTTGAAACCTACATTGAAAAACGCTTCGGCACGAACAGCGCACTCGCAACCGCCTGATCCACAGAATGTCCGAACAACGCAACACTGACACGGTGGAGATAAAAACGCCGGTCAAAACCGAAAAATTAACAGCGGAAAAATTAACGGCTGTTAAGGGGATGAACGACATCCTTCCGCCCGATTCGGCGCGTTGGGAATGGCTGGAGAACAAAGTTCGCATGCACATGGCGCGCTATGCCTACCGCAATGTGCGCACACCCATCCTGGAGCCCACGGCGCTCTTCGTTCGCGGAACCGGAGAAACGACAGACATTGTCGAAAAGGAGATGTATTCCTTTGTTGACCGCCTCAATGGTGAGCAATTGACACTGCGCCCGGAAAATACCCCCGGTGTAGTGCGTGCGGCGATTCAACACAACCTGATGTACGACGGCGGCAAGCGGCTCTTTTACATGGGGCCGATGTTCCGCCACGAGCGGCCACAGCGGGGGCGTTATCGTCAGTTCTACCAACTGGGTGCCGAAGCTCTGGGCTTCGCCGGGCCAGAGATTGATGCCGAGCTAATGCTGCTGGTCAACGACCTGTTTGCTGCTTTGGGGCTCCACGGTGTGCGGGTTGAACTTAACAGCTTGGGTTTGCCGCTTGAACGCAAGGCCCATCGGGCGGATTTGATTGCCTATTTCCAAAAACACCAAGACCTGCTGGATGCAGAGGCCCAGCGGCGCTTGCTCACGAATCCCCTGCGGATACTTGACACCAAAAATCCGGCCATGCAGGCCCTGGTTCAAGACGCGCCGCAGCTCCTGAGCTACCTTGGCGAGGTGTCACTGAAGCACTTTGACGCGGTCAAGAGTCTGCTGACCGCCTGTGGTGTCGCCTGGAGAGTCAATCCGCGCCTCGTGCGAGGGCTGGATTACTACAGCCACACCGTCTTCGAGTTCGTGACGGATGAACTGGGCGCGCAGGGCACGCTTTGCGGGGGTGGTCGCTACGATGGGCTGTTCGAGATACTTGGCGGCAAGCCCACGCCTGCTGTAGGCTGGGGCATGGGCCTGGAGCGCGTACTGGAGCTCGTACAGGCGCAGTGCGAACCTGTGGCCGCTCGTGCGCCAGACGTTTACGCCGTGATTCCTGACATCGCAAACCTGCCGCTCGCTTTGAGAACCATCCAGTTCTTGCGGGGCGAAGGAATCACCGTGCAAATGCACGCTGGCAGCGGCGAGGGTCAGGGCAGCATGAAATCGCAGTTCAAAAAAGCTGATGCCAGTGGGGCGTGGTTTGCCGTTATTTTTGGCGCTGAAGAGCTTGAATCCCAATGCGTCACGGTTAAATCCTTGCGCGACGGTGAAGGACATCAGGTCAAACAGCGGCTGGATCAAATTTCCACGTGGGCGGGCACCCTACAATCCGTCCAGTGAGTGCTAAACAAGTGCTCCGTAATCGCTGAAACTCATGGCCAATCAATTAGATCTCGAAGAACAAGAACAGCTTGATGAACTCAAGGCATTCTGGAGCAAGTACGGCACTCTGATCACCCTCGTTTTGACGATTGCGTTGGCGGCTTTTGCAGGCTGGAATATCTATCAACGCTGGCAGCAAAGCCAAGCATCCCAAGCGGCCGCACTTTTTGACGAAGTGGAGCGCAATGCAGTGGCGGGTGATTTGCCGAAGCTAGAGCGGGTTTTTGCCGACATGAAAGACAAGTACCCGAACACAAGTTTTGCCCAGCAGGCGGGCTTTGTCGCCGCACGGGTGTTTTTCGAAGGCGCAAAGCCCGATCAGGCCAAGGCTGCGTTGACTTGGGTTGCCGAGAAATCGTCTGATAGCGGTTACCAAGCCATTGCCAAACTCCGACTGGCCAGCGTTTTGGCAGAAAGTGCGGCTTATGACGATGCCTTGAAGTTGCTGACTGGCAGCTTTCCAGCAGAGTTTTTGGCGCTGGTGGCGGATCGCAGGGGAGACCTTTTCATGCTTCAAGGCAAGAAGCAAGAGGCCCGCGCCGAGTTTGAAAAAGCCTTCAAAGCGTTTGACGAAAGAATGGAATACCGTCGCCTGGTCGAGGTCAAGTTGAATTCTTTGGGCGTCAATCCCAAGCCTGCGGTGCCACAGGCACCTGCGGAGGATGTCAAGTGAAGTTTCGCAATCAGATACCTTGCAATGACTTGCAGCCTGTCGGCCCCATGAGCGGACTGGCCCTGCGGCTATTCGGCGCTGTGATGCTGGGTGCGCTGGCAACGCTGATCGGCTGTGCCAGTGGCGTGGAGCCACCCAAGCCCGCTGAATTGGCCCCCAACGCTGCGCTGCTGGGCGTGCGCCAAGCCTGGTCGGCCAAGATTGGCGAGGTGAACTTTCCCGCCGATGTCAAAGTTGTGGGCACCACGGTCACCGTTGCGAGTTCTGACGGCACTGTCGTTGCGATTGATGCGCGCACAGGTGGCGATATTTGGCGCAGCAATGTGGGCTCACCCCTGTCGGCAGGTGCGGGATCAGACGGGCGCTTTGCTGCCGTCATTACCCGCAACAACGAGTTGGTCACGCTCGATGCCGGTCGTGAGGTTTGGCGCCAAACCCTCCCTGCCTTGAGCTTTACGGCGCCGTTGGTGGCCGGCGGTCGTGTTTTTGTGCTGACCGCAGATCGCTCCGTGACCGCATTTGACGCGCAGTCTGGTCGAAAAATATGGACTCAGGTTCGCACGGGGGAGCCTCTGGTGCTGCGTCAATCGGGTGTATTGCTGGCGGTGGGCGACACCTTGGTGGTCGGGCTGTCGGGCCGTTTGGTGGGCATGAATCCACAAAATGGCACGAGTCGCTGGGAAGCGCCCATTGGCGTGTCTCGCGGCACGAACGATGTCGAGCGTCTCGTCGATCTTGTGTCCAAAGTCAGCCGTGAAGGCGATACGGTTTGCGTCAGGGCGTTTCAAGCCGCGGTGGGTTGCGTCAACGCGGTGACGGGCAACCTGATCTGGACCCGGCCCGCTTCGGGTTATGAAGGTTTGCATGGGAACGAGAAGTTCGTCTTCGGCACTGAAGGCGATGGCAAAGTTGTTGCCTGGAATCGAGAGTCCGGAGAGCGGGCCTGGGAATCAGAGCGGCTGAAGTATCGAGGATTAACGGCGCCGCTCGTCGTGGGGCGTTCTGTGGTCATTGGCGACAACACGGGTCTAGTCCATTTGCTGTCCCGCGAGGATGGCTCGGCGCTCAACCGTGTGGCCACTGACGGTACGGCGATTGCAGCAGCCCCGGTGCTGGCGGGGGAGTCACTGGTGGTCGTCACCCGAAGCGGTGGCATTTTTGGATTCAGACCTGAATAGCGCTCTGATCGCTGATCTATGAAACCTGTCCTGGCATTGGTTGGTCGCCCCAACGTCGGAAAGTCCACGCTTTTCAATCGGCTGACGAAAACGCGCGATGCCATCGTCGCAGACTTTGCTGGGCTCACGCGGGATCGACATTACGGCAATGGCAAACAAGGCAACCGCGAATTCATCGTGATCGACACGGGAGGTTTTGAGCCAGATGCAGTCAGCGGCATTTTCAAGGAAATGGCCAAGCAGACCCGCCAGGCCGTTGCAGAAGCGGATGTCGTGATTTTTGTCGTCGATGCGAGGGATGGCATTTCAGCACAAGACTACGACATCGCGAAGTACCTGCGCCGCTTGGGCAAGCCTTGCGTGCTCGTAGCGAACAAGGCTGAAGGCATGCAAGCGGGCGCTCAACTGGTTGAATTTTTCGAGCTGGGCCTGGGCGAGGTTTACCCGATTTCAGCCGCCCATGGACAGGGCACGCGTGACTTGGTTGAATTGGCGCTGGAGCCTCTGGGGCTGGCAGAACCGAATGAGGAGACCGATGAAGGCACGCCGGGTGTCATCAAGCTTGCGGTGGCGGGCCGCCCCAATGTTGGCAAGTCCACGCTGATCAACACCTGGTTGGGCGAAGAGCGCCTGGTGGCATTCGATTTGCCGGGCACGACGCGCGATGCCATCTCCGTGCCGTTTGAACGCAACGGGCAGTTGTTTGAGTTGATCGATACGGCGGGCCTGCGACGCAAAGGCAAGGTTTTTGAAGCGATTGAAAAGTTCTCGGTCGTCAAAACCCTGCAGGCGATTGAATCGGCCAACGTGGTGCTGCTGCTGATTGATGCGACGCAGGGCGTGACCGATCAAGATGCCCACATCGCGGGCTACATTCTGGAAAGTGGCCGCGCGGTGGTGCTGGCGATCAACAAGTGGGATGCGATTGACGAGTATCAGCGCGAACTCGTGAAGCGCTCCATTGAAACCCGGCTGCCGTTCCTGAAGTTTGCCGCCATGCATCTGATCTCTGCGCAAAAACGCCAGGGCTTGGGGCCTTTGTGGGCCTCGATTGCGCAGGCGTTTCGGGCGGCGAATATGAAGATGTCAACGCCGGTGTTGACGCGCCTGCTGTTGGAGGCCGTGCAGTTTCAAAGCCCCAAGCGCGCGGGTATGTACCGCCCCAAGCTTCGCTATGCCCATCAAGGCGGCATGAACCCACCCGTCATCATCATTCACGGCAATTCGCTGGAGCACGTCACTGACTCTTACAAACGCTTTCTCGAAGGCCGTTTTCGCAAGGAGTTCGACCTCGTTGGCACACCGATGCGGATCGAAATGAAAACCTCCAAAAATCCGTTTCGCGATAAAGACGAGTGAGGCGGCGTGACCTATGGGTCGACAACGCGCAAAGGGTTTCAGTTTGTTTTGTGGGGGATTGAGTCACCCGCGCCAATGGGCGATAGTCAGTGTGCTATCGTTTGGCTTCCATTAATCTGTTCTAGAACACGGAGAATATCGTGAACAATAAAGGTCAACTTCTGCAAGACCCGTTTCTCAACGCATTGCGTCGGGAGCACGTGCCAGTCTCGATCTACCTGGTCAACGGCATCAAACTGCAAGGGCAAATCGAATCGTTTGACCAGTATGTGGTGCTGCTGCGCAATACGGTGACACAAATGGTCTACAAGCACGCTATCTCAACGATTGTGCCGGGGCGGGCGGTCAATTTCACGACTGCTGAAGCAGGCGATGCGCCTGCGCAGCCTTGACGTGTTTTGACGACTCTGCGAACTCCATTCACGCTTGGCCGAACAAATCCCCCAGATGCCCGTGCCCGCCATTTTGGTTGGGGTTGATCTAGGTTTGCCCAATTTTGATGGCGAGCTTGAGGAGTTGGGTTTGCTGGCTCAAACGGCGGGCCTCAATCCGATTGCCCGCGTCACCTGCAAGCGCCGCGCGCCCGACGCTGCACTTTTCATCGGCAGCGGCAAGGCGGATGAGATCAAGCTGATGGCGGCGCAACTGGGTGCCAAAGAGATTCTGTTTGACCAGTCTTTAAGCCCTGCCCAGCAGCGCAATCTGGAGCGCCACTTTGAACTGCCGGTTAATGACCGCACGCTGTTGATCCTTGAGATTTTTGGGCAACGTGCGCGAAGTCACGAGGGCAAGTTGCAGGTAGAGCTGGCTCGCCTGCAATACCAAAGTACCCGGCTGGTGCGCCGCTGGTCGCATTTAGAGCGGCAAAGTGGCGGCATCGGCATGCGCGGCGGCCCCGGTGAAGCGCAGATTGAGCTGGACAAACGCATGATCGGCGAGAACATCAAGCGCACCAAAGAGCGCCTGGTGAAAGTCAAAAAGCAGCGCCAAACCCAGCGACGCCAGCGCGAGCGGCGTGACTCGTTCAACATCTCGCTGGTGGGCTACACCAATGCAGGAAAATCAACCTTGTTCAATGCCTTGGTCAAGGCTCGCGCGTATGCGGCCGACCAGTTGTTTGCTACGCTGGACACCACTACGCGCCAGCTCTATTTGGGTGATGCGGGGCGATCAGTGTCGCTGTCAGACACCGTGGGTTTCATCCGCGATTTGCCGCACGGCTTGATTGCTGCTTTTCAGGCCACACTGCAAGAAGCGGTTGATGCTGATTTGCTGCTGCACGTGGTTGATGCCTCCAACCCGCATTTCCCGCAGCAGATTGCGCAGGTGCAGCAAGTGCTGGCCGAGATTGGTGCAGGCGATGTTCCGCAAATTTTGGTGTTCAACAAGCTCGATGCCCTTGAAAAAGACCGTTGGCCGCTGCAACTTGAAGACATGTTTGAATTGGACGGTCTGCCAACGCCGCGCCTTTTCGTCAGTGCCCAAAACTCGACCGGAGTGGATGCACTGCGGCGGCAGTTAGCCATGACCGTCGGCAGCGCGGTACAACAGCCCGCAAAAACCAAAGACCTCCCAGGTGGTGATGAATTTGCAGGCGCTGAAGAGGAAGCGCACTGAGATAATCGCCGTCATTGCACCAGTTCATTGTTAAGCCCATCGATTTTTACGCGAGACCCCGAGATGAAATTCCAATTGCGACCCCAAGGTATGACCCACGGCTTAACGTCCGCGCGCGGTCTCCTAGGCCGATTCATGGGCTTGTTCAACCTGAACGACCAAAAATGGGGCCGGGGTGATGACAAGCCCACCGATGCGTCCAAGCCAGACGATTCCAAACCCAACAACCCTGCGCCGGAAAATCAACCTGGTCAACCCGCGCAGCCTCCCGTGCCGCCTCCTGCGGCCGACAACAACCGCCGCCCGGTTCGCGGCTCCAACCAGGGCCCACCCGATCTGGATGAGCTGTGGCGCGATTTCAACAAGAAATTAGGCGGCCTGTTTGGCGGTAACAAAGGTGGCAACAGACCCAACAACAACGGTGGTGGTGGTGGCAGCCCAGGCGGGTTCCAGCCTGACATGAAAAACGCCGGCATCGGTGTCGGTTTGATTGCCGCCGTAGCGGTGCTGATCTGGCTCGGCACCGGCTTCTTCATCGTGCAAGAGGGCCAGCAGGCCGTCATCACACAATTCGGCAAATTCAAATCATCGGTGGGTGCGGGTTTCAATTGGCGTTTGCCGTACCCGATTCAGCGCCACGAATTGATCTTCGTCACGCAGATCCGCTCGGTCGATGTTGGCCGCGACACCGTCATCAAAGCCACTGGTTTGCGTGAATCTGCCATGCTGACTGAAGACGAAAATATCGTCGAAATCAAGTTTGCCGTGCAGTACCGCCTGAGTGATGCGCGCGCCTTCCTGTTCGAGAGCAAGAACCCCGCCGAAGCCGTGGTGCAGGCCGCAGAGACCGCAGTGCGCGAGGTGGTGGGCAAGATGAAGATGGACTCCGCTTTGTCTGAAGAGCGCGACCAGATTGCCCCGCGCGTACGTGAGCTGATGCAGACCATACTGGACCGCTACAAGGTGGGTATTGAAGTCGTGGGCATCAACTTGCAGCAAGGCGGCGTGCGTCCACCGGAGCAGGTGCAAGCGGCTTTTGACGATGTACTCAAAGCGGGCCAGGAGCGCGAGCGTGCCAAGAATGAAGCGCAGGCCTACGCCAATGATGTGATCCCGCGTGCCGTGGGTTCGGCGTCGCGTTTGAAGGAAGAATCTGAGGCCTACAAAGCGCGAATCGTCGCCCAGGCGCTGGGTGATTCGCAGCGCTTTAAATCCGTGCTGGCCGAGTACCAGAAAGCGCCGCAGGTCACGCGCGACCGCATGTACCTGGATGCCATGGCGCAGATTTACGGCAACGTCACCAAAGTGCTGGTGGACTCCAAGCAGGGCTCCAACCTGATGGTCTTGCCGCTGGACAAAATCATGCAGTTGTCAGGCTCCGAAAGCAGTGCTGCCGCAGTGCCTACAGTCCCTTTAACCCCTGCTACTGCGCCCGCCACAAGCGATTCACGTAGCCGCGACGGCTCCCGCACTCGCTAATCTGGCTGATCCCATTCGGACCGCATCATGAACAAAATTGGATTCATCTTCTCATCCTTCCTGGTGGCGCTGGCGTTGGCCAGTTCCATGCTTTTTGTCGTCGATCAGCGCCAATTCGGCGTGGTCTATGCCTTGGGGCAAATCAAGGAAGTTATCACCGAACCTGGCCTGAACTTCAAGCTACCACCGCCATTTCAAAACGTCTCGTACATCGACAAACGCCTGCTCACGCTGGAAACCACCGATACCGAGCCGATGCTCACCGCAGAGAAGCAGCGCATGGTAATTGACTGGTATGTGCGCTGGCGCATTTCCAACCCGTCGGAATACATCCGCAACGTGGGTTTGGATGAAGCCTCGGGTGCCAACCAGCTGAACCGCGTGGTGCGCAACGCGTTTCAGGAAGAGGTCAACAAAAACACCGTGAAAGAGATGCTCTCGACCAAGCGCCAGGCCGTCAGCGATGCGGTGATGAAAGAAGTCACGGAGAAAGTAAGCGGCACCAAAGCGTGGGGCATTGAAATTGTGGATGTGCGCATTACCCGCGCCGACTACGTGGATGCCATCACCGAATCCGTTTATCGCCGCATGGAGGCCGAACGCAAACGCGTCGCCAATGAGCTGCGCTCCACCGGTGCCGCAGAAGGTGAAAAAATCCGTGCCGATGCAGACCGCCAGCGCGAGGTCACCGTCGCCAATGCCACCCGCGACGCGCAGAAAATCAAGGGCGATGGCGATGCCCAAGCCGCCAACACCTACGCCGAAGCCTTCGGCCGCGACCCGCAGTTTGCCCAGTTTTACCGCAGCCTGGAAGCCAATAAAGCCAGCTTCAACAAAAAGGGCGACGTGATGGTGCTCGACCCCGCCAACAACGAGTTCTTCAAAGCCTTCCGGGGTAACGCCGCCCCAGCCGCCGCGCCAGGTAAGAGATAAGCGTCCCACGCGGGACGGGTCTCAAATCTAGACAACTTTTGGACAGTGATGCCGTCTGGCTGGTAATTGGTGCCGCCCTGGGGCTGGCTCTGGTCATGGAAGGCCTGCTCCTTTTTCTTTCCCCTCCCGCCTGGCGCAAGATGATCGCCCAAGTTCAGCAATTGAACGATGGGCAGATCCGCTTCTTCGGTTTATGCTGCATGCTCGTGGGTGCGCTGGTGGTGATGGCACTGCTCTGAATCGACTTAAAATTAACCTGAAAGTTAATTTTTTTCAAATTTTTATCGTGCCCCCCGCCCGGTAGAATATCGTTTTTAACAGCCTCCCAAATCCAAATGTCAGCCTGGGTTCTGCCGGATCATATTGCCGATGTCTTACCGTCCCAGGCCCGCCACATCGAAGAGCTGCGCCGGGGCTTGCTGGACATGGCGCGCTGCTATGGTTATGAGCTGGTCATGCCGCCGCTCTTGGAACATCTGGAATCACTGCTGACGGGCACTGGCGAAGCGCTCGATCTTCAAACTTTCAAACTGGTAGACCAGCTTTCTGGCCGCATGATGGGCCTGCGGGCTGACACCACGCCGCAGGTTGCCCGCATTGATGCGCATTTACTGAACCGCCAAGGCGTGGCGCGTCTTTGCTACTGCGGGCCGGTGCTGCATACGCGGCCTGACAAACCCCACGCTACGCGCGAACCGCTGCAATTTGGTGCCGAGATTTACGGGCACAAGGGGCTGGAGGCGGATTTGGAAGCGCTGCTGCTGGCATTGGATTGCCTCAAAGTCGCCAAGGTAGAGGGTTTAAGCGTGGACTTGGCCGATGCCTGCATCGTCAATTCCTTGCTGAAGGATGCGCCTCTCACCGCGGAGAAGCTTTCCCTCGTCCACGCTGCGTTGGCCGCGAAGGATGCGAGTGAACTGGCGCTGCTTATCCGCACGTTGCCTGATGCATCGCGCCAGGGCCTGTCGGCGCTGGTTGAGCTTTATGGCGATGCCAAAGTGCTGCTAGAGGCCGAAAAACACTTGCCGCTCTCGCCGATGGTGAGCCAGTCGCTGTCGAATTTGAAGTGGCTGGCCAGTCACTTGAACGGTGCCAAGGTCACGTTTGACCTGGCGGACTTGCGCGGCTACGCCTATTACAGCGGTGCGCGGTTTGCCATCTACGCGCAGACGGCGGGTGATGCGCTGGCGCGCGGTGGGCGTTACGACGAGGTGGGCGCGGTGTTTGGCCGCAACCGTCCGGCCGTAGGCTTTAGCCTGGATGTGAAGGCCTTGATTGATGCCGTGCCCGCGCAACCCCTGAGCGCCGCCATCCGTGCGCCGTGGGGCGAGGCCAGTGACTTGCGCGGTGCCATTGCCAAGTTGCGCAGGCAGGGCGAAATCGTGGTGTGCGTGCTGCCAGGGCACGAAAGCGAAGTCGATGAGTTTCAGTGCGACCGCGAGTTGGTGCAGATTGATGGTCAATGGGTTTTGAAATCAGTTTTTGTGAATTGAAGTGAGTAGTCAACATGAGTCATACAGATGAATAAAGGCAGAAACGTCGTCGTCGTCGGCACGCAGTGGGGCGATGAGGGCAAAGGCAAGCTTGTCGATTGGCTGACCGAAAGCGCGCAGGGTGTGGTGCGCTTTCAGGGCGGGCACAACGCGGGCCACACGTTGGTGATCAAGGGCGTCAAGACCGCCCTGAATTTGATCCCCAGCGGCATCATGCGCCCGGGTGTGAAGTGCTACATCGGCAACGGCGTGGTGCTGTCTGCCTCGCGGCTGTTTGAAGAAATTGAAGGGCTGGAAAAGGTCGGTGTGGAGGTTCGCTCGCGCCTGCGCGTCAGCGAGGCCTGCCCGCTGATCTTGCCGTTTCATGCCGCGCTGGATGTCGCCCGTGAAGGCGCGCGTGAGCAAGGCGGCAGCGAGAAGATTGGCACCACCGGCAAGGGCATTGGCCCGGCGTACGAAGACAAAATCGCGCGCCGCGCGCTGCGCGTGCAAGACCTGAAGCACCCGGACACATTCGCCGCCAAACTGCGCGTGCTGCTGGAGCTGCACAACTTTGTGCTGACGCAGTTTTTGAAAGCGCCAGCAGTTGAGTTTGATGCGGTGTTTGCCGAATCCATGCGCTACGCCGAAATGCTCAAGCCGATGATGGCGGATGTCTCGCGCGAGCTCAACGACGCACACGCGGCGGGGGCCAACCTGCTGTTTGAAGGCGCGCAGGGCACGCTGCTGGATGCCGATCACGGCACCTACCCGTATGTCACGTCCAGTAATTGCGTGGCTGGTAACGCGGCGGCCGGTTCGGGCGTGGGGCCGGGCCTGCTGCATTACGTGCTGGGCATCACCAAGGCCTACTGCACCCGCGTGGGCGGCGGGCCGTTTCCCACCGAGCTTGATTGGCAAACCCCTGGCAACCCCGGCCATCACATGAGCACGGTGGGGGCCGAGCGCGGTGTCGTCACCGGGCGCTATCGGCGCTGCGGCTGGTTTGATGCGGCGCTGCTCAAGCGCTCGGCCCAAGTCAATGGCTTGAGCGGGCTGTGCATCACCAAGTTGGACGTGCTGGACGGCTTGAAAGAGCTGCTGCTGTGTACCGGCTACGAGCTCGATGGCGAAACGATTGACATTCTGCCGATGGGTGCCGACGACATTGCCCGCTGCCAACCGATTTATGAAACACTGCCCGGCTGGTCTGAGACCACGGTGGGCATCACGGAGTTGGCCAAACTGCCCCCAGCCGCGCGGCGCTACCTGGACCGTATCGAGCAGGTGACGGGCGTGCCGATTGCGATGGTTTCCACCAGCCCCGATCGCGATCACACCATCATGCTGCACCATCCGTTTGCAGTGGTGTAATTTCAAAAATATTAACCTTTGAGTTAATTTCTGGCTAAAATAACCGTAAAAATCGAATTTTATGAATCTTTTAGGCCTCTGGCTCTCGGATATATTGCACAGAGAGCTATATAAATAGGAGCAATTAAATGTTGACAGAAGATGGCAAACACCTGTACGTGAGCTACGACGAGTACCACAACCTGATCGAAAAGCTCGCCATCAAGGTGCATCAATCGCTCTGGCAGTTCGACACCATTTTGTGCCTGGCGCGCGGTGGCATGCGCCCGGGCGACATCCTCTCGCGCGTGTTTGACAAACCCCTGGCCATCATGTCCACCAGCTCCTACCGCGCGGATGCAGGCACGCTGCAAGGCAACCTGGACATCGCCCGCTACATCACCACGCCCAAAGGCGAGATTGCCGGCAAAGTGCTGCTGGTGGATGATTTGGCCGACTCCGGCCACACCTTGAAGTCGGTGATTGACCTGCTCAAAAACAGCTATGCGCCCATCACCGAGCTGCGCAGCGCCGTGATCTGGACGAAGGCGCTGTCCACCTTCTCGGCCGATTATTCCGTTGAGTTTTTACCCACCAACCCCTGGATTCACCAGCCGTTCGAAGGCTACGATTCGATGCGGCCCGAGCAGTTGATTCAAAAGTGGAGCGTTTGAGAACGTCGTGGCACCATGAATCCGTTGACCACAGGCCTCATCCACCACCCCTACACCCCGCCCGAGGGCTTCGCTGCGCCGCAGCCAGCGGTACACAAGGCATCGACGGTGATCTTCCCCAACGTGGCGGCAATGCGCAGCACCCAGTGGAAAGACAAAACCGGCTACACCTACGGCCTGCATGGAACGCCGACCACGTATTTGCTCGAGGAGCGGCTTTGCGCGCTGGAGGGCGGCTTGCACTGCGTGCTGGTGCCCAGCGGATTGGCGGCGATCACGGTGGCATCGTTCGCAGTGCTCAAACCTGGCGATGAGGTGCTGATTCCCGATAACGCCTACAACCCCGGCAAGGTGCTGGCGGCGGGCGAACTCGGCACCTTTGGCGTGACGCATCGGTTTTACAACGCGATGAACCCGCAGGATCTGGCCGACAAGATTTCGCCCAAAACTCGCCTGGTGTGGGTCGAGGCGGCGGGCTCGATCACGCTGGAGTTCCCGGACCTGTGCGAGCAGGTGCGCATCTGCAAGGCCAAGGGCGTGCTGGTGGCGTTGGACAACACCTGGGGCGCGGGCATTGCGTTCAAGCCGTTTGATTTAATGCCCGGCTCGGCGCTGCCGCTGGCGGTCGATATCTCCATCCACGCGCTGACCAAATACCCCAACGGCGGCGGCGACGTGCTGATGGGCAGTGTGATGACGCGTGACGCTGCGCTGGCGCGACGAATCAAAGACACCCACATGCGCTTTGGCCTGGGCGTGGGTGCCAACGATGCCGAAAGCGTGCTGCGTGGCCTGCCCAGTATTTTGTTGCGCTACCGTGCGCATGATGCAGGAGCACGCGCACTGGCGCAGTGGGCGCAGGGCCGCTCGGAGTTCGCCCAGGTGCTCAACCCCGCGCTGCCCGATTCACCTGGCCATGCGCATTGGAAGGCTCTGTGCGGCGGCAACACCGCGCTTGGCCATAGCGCAGGCCTGTTCAGCGTCATCTTCAGTGCCAATTACTCGCAGCGGCAAGTCGATGTGTTTTGCGATGCGCTCAAACTCTTTAAACTCGGCTACAGCTGGGGCGGCCCCATCAGCCTGGTGGTGCCGTATGAGTTGGCCATGATTCGCCCCCAATGGCCGCAACATTTGGCGCGCGGCATTATCGTGCGCTTCTCGATTGGGCTGGAAGACGTGTCCGATTTGCAGGCTGACCTGGTGCAGGCGCTTGAAATTGGTTTAAGGGTTGCTGCAAGCTGTTAAAGTGCTTTCACTCGCATTGCAAACCCATTTGAAAGTAAACCTTGGCAACACCCAATTACGGCTACGAAAAACGTCAAAAAGAACTGGCTAAAAAGAAGAAGAAAGAGGAGAAGCTCAAGCACAAAGCCGAGCGCAAGGTGGGTGATGTGGCGGGTGATGATGTGCCCGAGGAAACCGATAGCAGCCAGCCCGTACCGCCCAGCACGGACGCAGCAGCGCAGACTTGACCGACGCGTATCCTGCAGGTCGGTTATTGCCTTACCAGAATTTTGCGGGCCAACGCAACCATAGCATCCGCTGAACGGTCTTGAGGCGACATTGATTCAGTCTCATTAAAACCTTTGAAGTTGCGCCGCATCGATTGCAAATAAACCGGGTCGTAGTGCAGCGTCAGCAGCTCCTGCACCACCGGCGCGATGTCGCCAGCGCGCACGTCGGATTGCCACTGAGCCACGACCGCCTTGCCGCGCGAGGCCACCAGCGCCTCCAGCCGCTCACAAAAATGTTCGCCGTTTTGCACGAAGAAGTCATACTCCTCCATGAGCAGCAGCACGCGCTGTGCGTCGCTCAATACCAAGTTCAAGCAAGTACTTTGGCGCATTGCTTCAATCAATGAGGTCGGCACTGCCACATTGCCGACTTTTTTGCTTTCGCTTTCCACAAACACCGGTCTTGTGACATCGAAGCCGCACAGTTGATCCCACACCAGTGTGTCAAAGCGCTTTTGCGTCGGTTGGGCCACCCCGGGGATGGCTCCCAGCACCGAGCTGCGGTGATTCGCCAAATCTTCCAGATCCAGCACCTGAGCGCCTTGCGCCGCCAGCGCTTGCAACAGCCGCGTTTTGCCCGAGCCGGTGGTGCCGCAAATCACGCGCCAGTCGATGGCTGTTACCAAGCGCGGAATATCGTCCACCAGCGCCGCGCGAAACGCCTTGTAGCCACCTTCAATCAAGGTCACTTTGAAGCCGATTTGATCCAGGATCAGCGCCAGCGAGCCACTGCGTTTGCCACCGCGCCAGCAGTACACCAACGGTGCCCAGTCTTTGGGCTTGTCGATCACGTCGCGCTCAATGTGCCGGGCGATATTGCGGGCCGCCAGCGCTGCGCCACGTTTTTTGGCCTCGAAGGCGTTCACCTGTTTGTAGGTGGTGCCGGTGGCGACGCGCTCGTCGTCCGACAAGGTTGGCCAGTTCACCGCGCCGGGCAAATGATCTTCGGCAAACTCGCTTTCGCTGCGGGCATCGATCACCGTGTCAAAGTCAGCCAGTCGGGTCAGGGCGGCGGCAGCGGCCTGTGGGGTCAAGCTCATCAGACAGTTTATTTCAACAGCTTCTTCAATTCAGGCCACACGTTGGACAGCATGATCGGTTGCGCCTCGGCTTTGGGATGAATGCGGTCGTTTTGAAACATCTCGGTCGCGTTGACCCCATCAGCCACGCCTTTAAGCAAAAACGGCACCACGGCGGCTTTATTGTTTTTGGCGACATTGGTGAAGCTGTCTGCAAACCGCGCGCCGTAATCGCCGCCGTAGTTGGGCGGCACCTGCATGCCGATCAACAGCACCTTGGCCCCGGCCTTTTGCGCGGCTTGGGTCATCTTGCCCAGGTTGTTCTCGGTCAGCGAGATCGGCAGGCCGCGCAGCGCGTCGTTGCCGCCGAGCTCAATGATGACGTGGCTGGGTTTGTGCTGCGACAACAGGGGCGCCAGGCGCGACATGCCGCCCGAGGTCGTGTCGCCGCTGATGCTGGCATTGACCACCCGCGCGCTGACTTTTTCGGATTTGAGCTGCTGCTCCAGCAACGCCACCCAGCCCTGCCCGCGCTTCAAACCATACTCGGCGCTGAGTGAATCGCCCACCACCAAGATTGTCGGCTCGGCATTGTTGACGGAAGCGGGTGCAGCCACTGAAATCCCCATCGATGCCAACAGCATCGGGGCTAAGATAAAGTGTCGGCGAACCTGCAGAAACCACAAAGAAGTCAAAGAAAGCCTCATGTCAAATCCTCATCCAGCGTCGAGCGACACCCCATCGAACCATATTGTTGCCGTCGAGCATGTTTTCAAGTCGGTCGTTGACTCCACCGGCACGCTGGATATTTTGCGCGATATCGACTTCTGGCTGGCGCCCAGGGAGACTGCCGCCATTGTCGGCGCATCCGGCTCGGGCAAAAGCACGTTGCTGTCGATCATCGCAGGTCTGGACACACCCACCCGCGGCACCGTCAAGCTGGCCGGGCAAGACCTGTTCACCATCGACGAAGATGAGCGGGCTGCCCTGCGTGCTCGCAAAGTCGGTTTTGTGTTTCAAAGCTTCCAGTTGCTGGGCAATTTGACCGCGCTTGAGAACGTCATGCTGCCGCTGGAATTGGCCAATATGAAGGAGGCCCGCAAGCTCGCCACCGAGATGCTGCAGCGCGTAGGCCTGGCGCAGCGCCTGGGCCACTACCCCAAGGTCTTGAGCGGTGGTGAGCAGCAGCGCGTGGCGTTGGCGCGCGCCTTCGTCGTCAAACCCGCCGTGCTGCTGGCCGACGAGCCCACCGGCAGCCTGGATTTCGCCACCGGCGAGACCATCATGAAGCTGATGTT
>JANOTE010000313.1:0-4060 GCA_031416195.1 Rhodoferax sp. | reverse complement strand
GCGCTGGGCCTGGCTTGCAGTGAGACCGCGCGTATTCTGGGGCTGCCCGAGGGCTACCGCGTGGCCGTGGTGCCGGGCTCTGACACCGGCGCTATCGAGATGGCGATGTGGTCGATGCTGGGTGCGCGCGGGGTGGACGTGCTGGAGTGGGAGTCTTTCAGCGCCGGCTGGGTGACGGACATCGTCAAGCAGTTGAAATTGCCCAATACGAACGTGCTCAAGGCCGACTATGGCGACATCACCGAATTTTCGAAGGTCAACTTTGAGAACGACGTGGTGTTTGTGTGGAACGGCACGACCTCTGGCGTGAAAGTGCCGAATGGCGACTGGATTCCGGCTGACCGCAAAGGCTTGACGCTGTGCGATGCCACATCGGCCGTGTTCGCCATGGAGATGCCGTGGGACAAGCTGGATGTGGTCACCTACTCCTGGCAAAAAGTGCTGGGCGGCGAGGGCGCGCACGGCATGTTGATCTTGAGCCCACGCGCCGTTGAGCGCATTGAAGCCTACAACCCACCGTGGCCGATGCCCAAGGTGTTCCGCATGAAGTCGGGCGGCAAGCTGACCGAAGGCCTGTTCAAGGGCGAGACGATCAACACGCCGTCGATGCTGTGCGTGTCGGACTATCTGGATGCCCTGAAGTGGGCCGAGAGCATTGGCGGTGTGAAGGGCACGATTGCGCGAAGTGAGGCCAACCTCAAAGTGATTGAAGATTTTGTGGCGACGAATGATTGGATCTCGTTCCTCGCCAAAGACAAGGCCACCCGCTCCAACACCAGCGTTTGTTTGACGCTGAAGGCCACGGAAGAGCAAGTCAAAAAGATGGCCAAGCTGCTGGAGACTGAAGGCGTGGCCTACGACATTGGTGCGTACAAAGACGCGCCGGCGGGTCTGCGCATTTGGTGCGGCGCGACGGTGGAGCAGGCTGACTTGCAGGCGCTGATGCCATGGCTGACTTGGGCCTATGCCGAAGTTACTCAAGTCGTCCCGGCGGCATCGATTTAGGCTGACCATGTTCAAAATCAGAACCTACAACCAGATCTCGGTCAAAGGGCTGGAGCGCTTCCCGCGTCAATCGTATGAGGTGGGCAGCGACATTGGCAGCCCGCATGCGTTTTTGCTGCGCAGCCAGAAACTGCAAGGTGTTGACGTGCCGCCGTCGCTGCTGGCCGCAGCACGCGCGGGCGCTGGCACCAACAACGTGCCGATTGCCGGCTACAGCAAGCTCGGTGTGGTGGTGTTCAACACACCGGGTGCCAATGCGAACGCGGTCAAAGAACTGGTAATGGCGGGCATGCTGCTGGCCACGCGCGGTATTTTGCAGGGCATGGCGTATGTCAACACGCTGGGCGACATGACCGATGCCCCCGCCATGGCGGCATTGCTCGAGAAAGAAAAATCGCGCTTCGCAGGCGGTGAAATCAAAGGAAAGACGCTGGGCATTGTGGGGCTGGGCGCGATTGGTTCGATGGTGGCCGACATGGCATTGGCCATGGGCATGAAGGTGGTGGGCTTCGACCCGGCGCTGTCGATTGACGCGGCCTGGCGCCTGAGCAACGAAGTCACGCGCATGGAGAATCTGCAAGCCTTGCTGTCCCGCTCCGACTACATCAGCCTGCACGTGCCTGCCATGGATGCGACCAAACATCTGATCAATGACGCGGCGCTGGCGCTCATGAAACCTGGTGCCGTGTTGCTCAATTTTGCGCGTGAAACCATTGTGGATTCCAAAGCGGTTTTGCGCTGCTTGAACAGCAACAGGCTGGGCAAGTATGTCTGCGACTTCCCCGAGCCCGCCATGCTGGGCAACGCTAATGTCATCGCCATGCCGCACATCGGTGCCAGCACGGAAGAATCCGAAGAAAACTGCGCGGTGATGGCGGCCAATCAGTTGATGGACTACCTGGAAAACGGCAATATCCAGAATGCGGTGAACTACCCCAACATCAGCATGGGCCGCGCCGTGGGCACTTCTTCGACATCAGCACGCATCACGTTTTCCAACGACAACGTCTCGGGCGTGCTGGGCCATGTGCTGTCGGTGCTGGCGGATAAAAAGGTCAACGTCATCGACATGATCAACAAGAGCCGGGGCGAGCTGGCCTTCAACATCATCGACGTGGAGACGCGCCCGGGCGATGACGTGGTGAGCGCGATTGCCGCTGTCGAGCACGTGATACGGGTGCGGGTGATTTAACGCAGTCGCTATCGCTGCCATGTCAATCAAAGTGCTGATTGCAGGCGGTGGCGTTGGCGGGCTAGCGGCGGCCCTCGCATGTGCCCGCGCGGGGCACGCGGTGCAATTGTTTGAACGCGCCCCAGTATTTGCCGAGATCGGCGCGGGCATTCAGCTTGGCCCCAACGTCACGCGCATCCTGCATGGCTGGGGCTTGCACAAGCCACTTGAGGCAGTGGCCGCTTACCCAGATCGCCTACAGGCGCGTGATGCAATCTCCGGTAGAACTTTGGGCACACTGCGTTTGGGCGATACAGCACTGGCGCGCTACGGCGCTCCTTATGCGACCGTACACCGTGCGGACTTGCACAGCCTGCTCGCGCACGCGGTTGCCGCAGCAGACCGTGTGACAGTACAGCTAGATTCGACGATTGATCGCTACGAACAACAGGGCACAGCCATCACCGCCACCACGGTTCGTGGTGAGCGGCACCAAGGCGATGTGCTCGTGGGTGCGGATGGCCTGCACAGCCGCGTTCGCCAACAGATGCTCAATGATGGCGCGCCGCAACCCACAGCGCATCTCGCCTACCGAGCGTTGATTTCGCAAAGCAGCCTGCCCGCTGGGCTGCGCTCAAATAGCGTCACCGCGTGGCTGGGGCCGCACTTGCATGTGGTGCAGTACCCGGTGCGCGGTGGCGAGTGGCTCAATGTGGTGGCGTTCATTGCGGCAAGGCAACAAGGAGCCACAGCGCAAGCAAATGACTGGGATCAAGCCGCCAGCACCACCACACTGCAAGCTGCGATGCGCGGCGCATGCAAACCGCTGGGCGATTTGATTTACGCCATCGACATCTGGCGGGCCTGGCCGGTGTGCCACCGCAGGCCTATGCAAGGCCCGCACGAGCAGGCACTGGGCCGCGTGGCGCTGCTGGGCGATGCCGCGCATCCCATGTTGCCGTACCTGGCACAAGGTGGTGGTATGGCGATTGAAGATGCGCATGCGTTGGGTTGGGCGCTGCAACAGGGTTTGCAAGACAAGCTTGACGTGCCCGCAGATGTGTCTCAGGCGCTTCAAGCTTACGCAACCGCCCGCTGGGCGCGTAACGCCCGCGTGCAGCGCCTAGCCAGTCGCAATGCGCAGATATTTCACGCCACGGGACTGATGGCGCGGGGGCGCAACCTTTCAATGAAGCTGTTGGGCGAGCGCCTGATGGATATGCCGTGGCTTTACAACGGCGCAGTCCCTGCTGGCAGATGATATAAAACTAATAGCAATCTATGCACATTAATCGGGAGCTAGATGCCTAAAACATTCATAATTTTATGAATTTTACCTCTACAGGATTAAAAATTAACTCACAGGTTTATTTTTTGTGATTTCACAGCGGGGCTGTCGGAGAGCTTGGGCTTACAAACCTTTGGCCATACGCGCCTTTTTGAACGCAGTCACCCGCTTGGACACCACTTTGGCAACCGGCTTCTTGCCAGCAACAGTGTTGACCAGCTCGCCCGATTGCTTTTCGATCCGGGTTGCGACCTTGCTCACGGCTTGGGCAGCGGGCACAGCGACAACTGCGAGTTTGTGCAGCGCGGTCACGCCGGTTGATTTCTCAAAACGGGCGGCGTTGGCGGCCACTTGCTGCACGCCTTTGGCGGCCTGTTCGACGGCTTTGGCCACGGCTGTGTCGGCACCGTCGGTGCCGATCGTGATGCCCCTGACGTAGTAGCCGCTAAGTATCTTTTGGGCCGCCAGGGCGTTGGTACGCACCTCGGAAGTGAGGCGTTTACCACTGGCATTTACGGCGCTTTCCCAGCGCTGATCCATCATGCCCACCACGCGCTCGTTGCCCACGCGGTAGGCGTTGATGACGTTCTTGACGG
>JANOTE010000312.1:0-1534 GCA_031416195.1 Rhodoferax sp. | reverse complement strand
CACAGGTTCGCCAGCCAGACATTGGCATGCGTGGCGGCATGGTTAGCGCTCCGTTTTCTTTCGAGGTGTTTCTCGCCACAAACGATGATGCAGTTCTGCGCTTGCTGGCCCACTACAACGGATATGGCAGCAACACTTCTGATGACTTTCTAATGGGTGGCGAGAGACAAGTTGGCACCCAACTGCGGGACGCCGCTTCGCGCCACCCCACCCGATTTTTGAAGATGTTGCCAGCGCATTGGACACGCATAACAGACCGATTTTGTGATGACATCATGGACGGCGTTGCCACCTACCTAGCCCATCGCTACGGTAATTTACAAACCAATGGCACTTGGATTCCCATTGAAAAGCCCAATGCCGCAACGCTGGCAAAGCTAATACTGGACGAGTTGGAAAGGCACCCTGCCCACTGGCATCACAATCGTGCCGCATCCAATGCGCTGCAAGCCTGTGCACACGTGGTTCAAGACACGGAGGATGCCGAGCGATTGGTGTTTTTGGCAATCGACTTTTCAACGCTGCGCGAATCGAGTTCCATCTCAAGCAATGTCGAAAATTTGTTGACCACCGGCATCAATATGGCGCGAGGGCACGTCGTGGAAGCCTTGATGATTCTGGCCAATCAGCTTCACAACAGTAGCAGCCCATGGCCCGAATTGCTCGCGCCCACGCTACGCAAATTTGCGGCTGATGAACACCCGGCCATTCGCGCCTTGCTGCTGCGCCGCTTGCCGTACTTACAGAGTCATCAGCCCGAGCTGGGTTGGGCTTTGTTTGAGCTGGCAATGCAAGAAAGTGCCACGGGACTTTGGGCCATGGCGGAGCCGTGCCTGTATCACGCCTACCACCAACAATTTGAAATCGTCGCCCCGTGGCTGGCACGCCTTTACCGCGAAGGGAGCGGCAAAGATATGGAAACCTGGGGACGCATTTCGGCGCTGGCAGCGCTTACCAAACAACTGGACTTTTCCGCTTTGCTCGGAGAACTCAAGACGCTGGACACCGCCGAAGCTTGGCGGGGTGCAGCGAGCGTTTGGACACACCCCGGCAACGTGCAACAACACCGGGAACAATGTCTCGCCGGTCTTGAGGCAGGCTTGAATGCAGCAAGCCAACATGCTCCTGCGGTTGCACGCAAATACCGCAACCTTTTCCGAGAAACAACCCCGTTGGTTTCTACGCCGATTAACTTGCTACGGCGTTACTTTGTCTTGCTTGAAACCGAGACCGAGTCTGAGCGAAGCGATATTTATGGATTCGATGCATGGCTGAATGCCACTTCAATTCGCGATCCAATGTATGCACTGGAAGCAACCGAGATTTATCTTGACTTTGTTCGGCGCAAAAAACCTCATGTGTACGACCACGAGAACAACCTCACGCAGCTACTGACCCGCATTTTTGCGCAAGCCGAAGAACAAGAAGAGTCGGACAGCGGCGCAATGCTGCAGCGCGTGGTAGCGGTGCAGGATGCGCTGCTTGCGTTGGGTGTCAATGGCGTGAATGATTGGCTCAAAGCGGTCGAGAGACC
>JANOTE010000311.1:0-2969 GCA_031416195.1 Rhodoferax sp. | reverse complement strand
TGCACCGGGTGCTTCATCGCGTGGAGCAGGTACTTTCCGGTCTGCGAGTCGGCGGCGTTTTGAATGTCGGTTACTGAACCTTCTGCCACCAGCCTGCCGCCGCGCTTACCCGCGCTGGGGCCAATGTCGATAATGTGTTCGGCGTGGCGGATGGTTTCCACGTCATGCTCCACCACCACCAAGGTATTGCCTTTGTCGCTTAAGGATTGCAATGCTTTTAGAAGAATAGCGTTGTCGCGTGCATGCAGGCCGATGGTGGGCTCGTCCAGCACGTAGCACACGCCTTGGAGGTTGCTGCCGAGCTGCGCCGCCAGGCGGATGCGCTGGGCTTCGCCGCCGCTTAACGTGGGTGCGCCACGATCCAGCGTGAGGTAGCCCAGGCCAACTTTTTCCAGGAACGCCAACCGGCTTTTGATTTCGGGGATCAGGTCGCGGGCGATGTCGGTTTCACGTTGGGTCAGACCATCCGCAGTTTGCAAAGTCTCTACCCATTTGCGAATATCGGTCACGGTCAAACGAGCGATGTCGGTAATGGTGATTTGCGCAAACTTCACCGCGCGCGCGACTGCGTTCAAGCGCGTGCCCTGGCAGCTGGGGCAAGCGGTGTCGACCAAGTCTTCCACCTCGGGCTCCGCAAAGGTCTGCTCTCGGCCCTTGGTGTCATCGTCCTTGACCGAGTCATCAAACACCTTGCGTTGCTCTTTGGTGAGCTTGACCCCGGTGCCCACACAATCCGGGCACCAGCCGTGTTTGCTGTTGTAGCTGAAGAGGTGCGGGTCCAGCTCGGCGTAACTCGTGCTGCACACCGGGCAGGCGCGTTTGGTGGAGAAGGCGTCGAGCTTGCCGATAGATTCTGTTGATGTTCCTGCGAGCATCGCTGCGCGCAAGCCGCCCAGATCGCTCAGCACATGAACGATGCCTTTGCCGTGTGTCAATGCGGTGGTCAACGCCTCACGCAGGCGTTGCTCCTTTTCCGGGAGCACGTCAAAGCTGGCCACAGGCAGTTCAATCGTGTGCTCCTTGAAGCGGTCGATGCGCGGGAAGCCTGTTGTCGGTAAAAAGTTGCCATCTACACGAAGGTGCGTGAAACCGCGCGGGCGCGCCCAATCGGCCAGCTCGGTGTACACACCTTTGCGGTTCATCACGAGTGGGCTGAGCAGACCAATGTGCTGGCCGCGAAAGTTTTTGAGCAACTGCGCGGCGATGCTGTCAGGCGTTTGCGGGGCAACGGCTGCACCATCATGAATGCAATGCTGCGTGCCGAGCTTGACGTAGAGCAAACGCAGAAAATGCCAAATCTCGGTGGTGGTGCCCACGGTAGATTTACGCCCCCCGCGCGAGAGGCGCTGCTCAATCGCCACCGTGGGTGGAATGCCATAAACCGCGTCCACTTCCGGCCGACCTGCGGGCTGCACGATGCTGCGGGCGTAGGCGTTGAGCGACTCAAGATAACGGCGCTGGCCTTCGTTGAACAGAATGTCAAACGCGAGGGTTGATTTGCCCGATCCGCTGACCCCGGTGATCACATTGAACTTGCCGCGTGGGATGTTGACGCTTAAGGACTTGAGGTTGTGCTCTTTGGCGTTGATGATTTGGATTGAATCGGAATGTGAGTTGGTAATTGGGGTCTGACCCCAATTCTTTCTGGGCTCCTGCACAGCATGCGACCCCACCCCCAGCGTCTGCTCGTACTCGCGCAGCGCCTTACCGGTGTGCGATGTCAAATGCAGCTTGAGATCATCTGGCGTGCCGACCGCCACCACTTCGCCGCCGGCATCGCCGCCTTCTGGCCCAAGGTCAATCAGCCAGTCGCTGGCGCGGATCACGTCCAGGTTGTGCTCAATCACGATCAGTGAATGACCGGCATCCAGCAGCTTGCGCATGGCGCGCATCAGCTTGGCGATGTCGTCAAAATGCAGACCAGTCGTGGGCTCGTCAAACATGAAAAGCGTGCCGCGCGTGGCAACCGGCTGGCGGCTGGAGGTGGCGGCTTTGGCTGCCTGCGCGAGGAAGCCCGCCAGCTTGAGGCGCTGGGATTCGCCACCCGATAACGTCGGCACGGGCTGGCCGAGCTTGACGTACTCCAGCCCCACATCGATGATAGGTTGCAGCGCGCGGATCACATCGCGGTCTTTTTCGAACACCAGGGCGGCTTCGCTCACGGTGAGGTTCAGCACATCAGCCACGTTCAGGCTCACCAAGCGTGCTGTTACTGCGTCGCGCCGCTCAATCATGACCTCCAGAATCTCGGGGCGGTAGCGCTTGCCATCGCAATCCGGGCAGCGCAGGTAGACATCGCTCAGGAACTGCATCTCAACATGCTCAAAACCCGAGCCACCGCAGGTGGGGCACCGCCCGTCGCCACTGTTGAAACTGAATTTACTGGCGGTGTAGCTGCGTTGGCGTGCCAGGTAAGCATTGGCAAAAATTTCGCGAATGGCATCCCACGCGCCGACGTAGCTGGCCGGGTTGGAGCGGGCCGTTTTGCCGATGGGCGACTGGTCAACAAACACGACTGCGCTCAGATGGTCGGCACCCAAGAGGCGACCATGCGCGCCCGGCGTTTCGGTCGCTTTGCCGAAATGACGCATTAGCGCAGGGGCCAGCACGTCTTGAATCAGCGTTGATTTCCCCGAGCCACTCACCCCGGTCACACACACCAGGCGCTGCAACGGAAACTCGACCGTCACGTCTTTCAGATTGTGTTCGGTGGCGCGCTCCAAAATCAACTTGGGCGTGTTGTCCGCGACCAGCCGCTTGAAGCCGACGCTGACCTGCTTGCGCCCGCCGAGGTACGCGCCCGTGAGCGTGTCGGCACTGCGCAGATCCTGCGTGCTGCCATCAAACACAATCTGTCCACCGCGCTCACCGGGGCCGGGGCCCATGTCGATCATGCGGTCTGCGGCCAGCATCACTGCGGGGTCATGCTCGACGACGACCAGCGTGTTTCCCGCATCGCGCAGGCGCTG
>JANOTE010000310.1:0-7061 GCA_031416195.1 Rhodoferax sp. | reverse complement strand
GCCCGTGGCCAACGCAACTTTGTTTTTCAACATGTCAATCATTTCAATGCGCGCGTGCCGGTGCGGCAATTCAGTCTTCAGGATCAATCATCCGGTCATGCTCCGGGTCATCAGGAATCATGGCGGGCACCAAGCCTTCGTCTGGCTCGATAGGCATCGGTGTACCCTCGGGCTCTTCTGGCTCGCGCATGGGAGAGCGTTGGGATTTGGGAAGGGTGAAACGGTTCATGGAGGCCTTTCGGGGATTTGCTTGATCACATGTATTGCAGTTACTGATCCCAATAGTTCGCGCGCCCGTAATGCTTGAAAAAATCATCTTCGTTCTTGCGCCCAAACGGCGCGGCTGGGTCGTAGATGGGCGCGTCCTGAATCGCCTGGCGGCTCAAGTTGACGGATATCTTGGCATCCGCCCAACTGATGTCCTGCACCCACTGCGGCACGATCAACACCTTGTGGCCCAGCCACCAATTGCTGGTGTCTACCACCAGGTAGCGGATCGCCCAGGTTTCTTCATCAATCAGCAGACTTTGCACGTGACCAATGTCACCGTCGGTGGCATGAATGTGGTAACCCATCACCGCTTTGCAACTGCGCAGATGCGGGTCGTCACCGTCGCGCGCCAGTGACTGCGCCTGTTCTTGCGCCATTTGCTCAGGCGTGCGCACAGGACGCGGCCCGGCGCGCACACCCTCATAGCCGGGCATGATCATGTTGGGGCCCATCTCGCCGCCCCACAGGCCTGCGCCGCCCCAGTAGTAGGGGTAGGTATAGTAGCTGGAATATTCAATCTCGCGCTGGCGCGAGACCGGCTTGTTAGTGTCGATGTCGGGGCTGTTCTTGATCTGCTCCTTGGTCAGCGATGCAGGCAGAACTTCGTCGCTCCAGTTGGGTTTGCCGATCGCCATGGGTGAAATCAGAACCTCCCGACTGGACAGCCAAGTGCCGGTATCGACGATCAGGTAGCGAACCACCCACTTCTCGTCGTCAAAGTAAAAATCCTGCAGATGGCCAATCAGTCCGTCGGTGGCCCGGATGGCGTAGCCTTGCAGTTCCTGGGTGTTGCGTAGCATGGGAATCTCTCCGATGAAATTGACGATAAATCAGTTTCCATCAGTTGAGAATGCGCATCTGTGCGATAGCGCACGTAGCTGCGGCTGACGAATGTCGAATGTCACGTGCCTGTCACTTAACTGCCACTTTTCGCACGCTAAGCCATCGCCCCAAGCCGTTCAAGCACAGCCCTATTGCGCCCACATGCATCGCGAAAGGTTTTGCTGATGCGTTGATCGTCGGCTGCACTCTGCCAAAAACTCTGTGCCGCCGGGTAAGCCAGCAGCCAGGCATCGCGCTCGGCGGGCTTTGGCAGGCTCGGGCCGAAGGCGCTGGTGGGCAGCTCTCCACCGGCCAGTGGCGCATACATCATCGGCAACATGTCATAGACCGGAGCTACCCGCAAAGTCGGGCCGACGAAAGTGAGACCTGGTACAAAGCTGACATTGCCTTTATGCATGTCCGCATTGCCGATCAGCTTGCCAAACGCCCAAATCGCACGTAACAGCGCGGGTGTGTGCGGGTCGACCCAGCCTTGCGCCAGCAGCAACTCACCCGCATCGCCCCAATCGGTGCTGGTTTTGCTGAGGATGGCGGCCTCCAGCGTGTCCAGGCTGCACAGCGGGCTTCTGCCGAAAAGGCCGTGGCGGTCAAACCGCTCCACTTCCAGAAAAGTGCGGCCCTGGCCTTGGATGATGCGGCTGTTGGCACTGTGTACGCCAGGAATCGTGCGAATGGCTTGCAGCGCCAGGTGCTCGCACACCAGCAGGTCGGACCAGCGTTGAACGGTGGCGGACGTGTCAGCGGCAGAGAACTTGACAATTACGTGGGGTGTAACGTGCGGCATGCCGTGTGGCATCGCGTGTGGTGTTTGCGAATCAGCGCGCTCACCCCGTTCCCCCAGATCGCGAACGGCCGTGAACTTTGGAAACTCGCCGCCCGCGCTGGAGCCTGCAACGCCGCGCTCGGTCACACTAGCCGCCAGCTTGACATAGCTTCGCGCCAGCATTTGGGGTGTCAGCATCTTGAGGCTTTGAGCTTTCGCATCCAGCCATATCTGCAAAGCGGCATCGCCAATGATCAGGTTGCCACTGGCATCAAAACCCCGCTCCAGCAGGATGTGCAGAACATCGTTGTCGCTCCATTCTTTCGGGTTGGAGGAAATACCCAGCGACTTGGCTTCACTTTGGGCAAACAGGCGGCCCAAAAAACCCTGCGGACGCATGTCCTGCAACGGGTATGGCAAGCCGTGCGGCCACACCCCCAAGGCAAATTCAGCATCGACTGGCCAACCCATGGCGGCGACGTCGAGCCAGGTGCCTTGTGACTCCAGCAGCTTGATCGAACCGGTTTGCGCCACCTTGCCCGCAGTGTCCACCGCATAAACCGGGATGTCGCCCTTGAAGCCTTTGAGCGCACGGCGCAAGTAATAGCGGGTCTGGCCCGCCTTGCCGATGCGCACCACGTCAGCGCCCAACTCCTTGAGCATCCGGTGCATCGTCGGCAGGCTGACATTGGCCGCCACCGCCAAATCAGCCGCCTTGATGCCAGGATTGCGGCGAAGCAGGTGGGCGAGCTGATCGCGTGCGGTTTCGTTTCGAGGGCGCATAGTTATGATTATATTTATAATCAGACTATTCACACCAAAATATCAAATTTCTCCTGCTACTTTATTTTAATTCAGAAAATATTGATGTCATTATGATGATATTTTTAATCATATTTTCTGACAGAGTCGCTATTAACACTGAATCGAATTGCGGCAGAATTTGTCCAGCTCGCGCACCACTGCCCGGCCCGCTACGGCGTTTTTGGCTTTGGGCCCTACGTCCAGGCTCAGTTTGATCTCGTATTTGCGGAAAAACTCGTCAAACAGCTCGCCGCCCAGGGTCGCGTATGCCGTGAGCGTGTCTAACTTGGCATCGTGCTCCAGCAGCACGGCGCACAGCGGCTGCTCGGCCGGACCACCTTGCACTTGTGCGCCTTTGGCGGGGTCGTACTCGCTGTGATCGGCGCAGCAGTGGATCATGTTGTGCTGCTTGCCTTTTTGCGATTTGGTTTTTCGAAAGCTGATGAAGCTCACTTGAGGCGTGGGGTAGACCAACTGATGCGCGCAAATGGCGCTGAAGGCCACCACGCTTTGCTTGGGGCCTACGCCGCCCGGCCAGGCGTAATCGGCCTTGGCCTTGGTCACCAGCCGCTGGGGCAGCGCGGGCTGGTTCAAGTTAAGCAGAAAAACGGGTGTGGCTTCAAACGGGTAGTGGAAGACGTAATTTATCTGCGCTTTGAGGCTGCTGGCCTTGAGCGGCTGGCCCTGCTCATCGGTGAGCAACACCCGTGCATAGGCGCGTGGGCGGGAGTCTGCCGCCAGCGCGGGCAGCGCAAGCCCGCCCGTGAGGCCACCCACGAGGCAGCTCGCGCTGGTGGCACAAGTTTCTACAAAGCTGCGGCGATCCATGCATTCTCCCAATGTTGATCGTTAATTGGCCTGTATTTAATCCGGCGGAATTCTTGAAGTCAAGTCCGATGCTGCGGTGGCCGCAGTCGTTCGCCGTGCGGCCTCGCGCCGTGCAATCCACACGGTAGCGGCACAAATCACTACACCGCCGATCAGCGTGGTCTGGCTCGGTACATCGGAGAAAATCAGCCAGCCAAAGAGTGCTGACCAGACCAGGTCGAGGAAGCGGATGGACTGGGTGGACGAAATATCGGCAATGCTGAAGGAGCGCGTGAGGCAATAGTGGGCACCGCTGCCCAGCACGCCGCTTGCCAGAAAACCGAGCCATTGAAGAGCCGTGGGGTGCTGCCAGTGCGTCAACGCAAACGGCAGGCTGAAGAGCGTGACGACGATGCCCTGCCAGACCACGATGACCTGCGGACTGTCGGTGCGGGTAAGGCCTTTGGTTAGCAAAAACGAGGCTGCAAACACCGGGGCCGAGGCCAGCATCACCAGGTTGTAGTAACCGCCCGCGCCCGACAGCTTGGGCGCTACCACGATCATCACGCCGCAAAAGCCGATGAGCGATGCCAGCCAGCGATCCCAATGCATCGGCTCCTTGAAGAACAGGTAGGCCCCCAGCATGATGAAGATCGGGCCGGTGAAGCCAATGGCCGTCATGTCCGCCAGCGGGATGTGGGGCAGAGCCGAGTACCACAGAAAGAGCGCAGCGGTATGCACCGCCCCGCGCACAAACTGCCCGCTGACGTGGTGGGGCCGATAGGCGGAAAACCCCGCGCGCAACACCAGCGGCATCATCACCAACAAGCCGCAGGCGTAGCGCAAAAACTGCGACTCAAAGGGGTCAAGCTGCTGCGTCATGACGCGCTGCAGGCTGTTCAGGCACACGAACAGCAAGCCTGCGGCGGTCGTCCACAGCAAACCTTGAAGGGTCGGGTCGAGTCGGCCGACGCGCACGCGAGTGCGTGCTGCCCGCCGTTGAAGCGCTTTGCGCATCAGGTGCCGATGACCGCGCTTGGGCCTGCGTTGTTGTCAGAGTTTGTCGTTTGGGGCATGTTGAGCTTCCTGCGGGCTTGGGTGTGATTGGGTTCAGACAAGGGTAGCAGGCTTCGGGGTTCTCAACGCACCAGAAGATAAGATACCAGGATTAAGCAAGGAAGCCAATTTTGAAATCGCCATGCTGCTGGTTGTGATGGGTGTATCGGGCTGCGGAAAATCGACGTTTTCACAGGCGATTGGCGATGCGCTGAGCTGCTGGCCGACCAACTGCGTACCCTACAGCACCCAACGGTTGTCGAGATAGACGTGATCACCCTGGACATGGCGCAACCCATCGCGAAAATGGTGCAGCAGGCAACAGCTAAATTGCCATATATTAAATAGCAATTTGTGCTTGTTATTCGTGGGCTAAGGCACTTTTTTATTCATAATTTCATGGATTTTAGGCGGTTTTCTTAAAAAATTAACCCACAAGTTAATTTTAACCTTGCAACTGTACCCACGCCTTGTCCAGCCGCTTCACGCTCACCGGCTGGGGCGTGCGCAGCTCCTGCGCGAAGAAGCTGACGCGCAGCTCCTCTATCAACCAGCGGAACTCGTTCATCTTGTCGTCCACCGCGCCTTTGCGCTCAACCACCAGTCGCCAATAGCGCTGCTCCTGCGGGCGCAGCTCCGCGAGGCGCGCTGCATCACGCGCGGGGTCGGCGCGGTATTTGTCCAGCCGCGCGGTGACGGCTTTGAGGTAGCGCGCAAAGTGCGGTAACTGCTCCCAGGGCGAGTCGATCAGGAAGCGCTTGGGCATTAGCCGTGCGAGTTGCTGCGTGGCATCTGCGGTGGCTTCAGGGGCGTTTTTGGTGTCTTGGATTTTTCGCGCGGCGATGGCGTACTCAGCAAGAATCGTTGCGGCCAACCGGGCGACTTCATTGGGCGCCGTTCGCCTGGCAGGGGTCGTACACGCTCGAGGAGGCCGCTGAGGGGACACGATTCACGCTCCGGATGCAGGGCAACCCGGGCGGGTTCTTCCGGATCGCCGAGCCGTTGCTCGAGCGGGTCGTGCGGCGCGAGATGGCTGGCAACCTCGGCAACCTCAACGACGTGCTCGAGGGCGGACTCGGCGCCGGTGACGCTGCCGTGCTGGAGGGGGTGACGACCGGCTCTTGAGCGACCGGATCCTGACACGGCTTGCCTGGTCGCTCCTTGCGCTCGCCGCCGCGTGCGTCGTGGCGGCATTCGTGATTCAGCTCGCAACCGGCGTGTGGGGACAGGGAGTGCTCCTTTTTCCTGTCCTCGCGACGTTCACGTTCTCGATCGTCGGCGCGCTCGTTGTCACGGCAAGGCCACACAACCCGGTCGGCTGGCTCCTGCTGACGATCGGCTTCACGGCCGCCATCGGACTGCCGACGGAGGCGCTCTACGAGTGGGACAAGCAGCACGCAGGGACGTTCACGGGGGCAGCATTCAACGCCTGGTTGAGCGGGGCACTCTGGTTGCTCTGGATCGGATTTCTGGTCCCGCGGGTCATGCTCCTCTTCCCGGACGGAAGGTTGCCCTCACGGAGGTGGCGTGTGGTCAGCATCTGTCAGTTCATCGTCCTCGGCGGACTCCTCGTCGGGAAACTCAGGCCGGGGCCGATCACCGACTACAAGGAGTACGACAACCCCGTCGGGATCGGTCCGCTGTCCGGTGTGTTCGACGTCGCATCGAACCTCCTCGCTCTCTTCATGCCGCTCTTCCTCGTCGCGACGATAGGCCCGGTCGCCGCCCTGATCGTGCGCTTCCGGCACTCGCGAGGCGTCGAGCGACTTCAGATGAAGTGGTTCACCTGGGCCGTGGTTGTGACCGCGGTCCTGTGGATCGGAGGCGCGTTGCTGCCGTCGGAACAGGCCCGCGCGATCGTCGAGCCCGTGGGGCTCATATCGATGTGCCTCGCGCCGGTCACGATCGGGATCGCCGTGCTCCGCTACCGACTCTACGAGATCGACCGCCTGATCTCACGGACGCTCGTCTACGGAGCGTTGACTGTGGTGCTCGGCGGCGCGTACGTGGGTCTCGTGCTCGGCGGCCAGGCGCTGTTCTCGTCGTTCGCCGGCGGGTCGAACCTGGCGATCGCAGGATCCACGCTCGTGGTTGCAGCGCTCTTCCTGCCGGTGCGCTCACGGGTTCAGCGCTTCGTCGACCGACGCTTCTACCGGCGTCGCTACGACGCACAGCGGACGTTGGAGGTCTTTGGCGCACGGTTGCGGGAGCAGATCGACCTCGGCACCCTCGAGCAAGACCTCCGCGACGTCGTCACCGAAACGATGCAGCCGGCGCACGCGTCGCTGTGGCTGCGGGAGGCCGCGCCGTGACCCGCTCGAAGCTGGCGTGGCTCGGCCTGGCGCTCGTACCCGTGCTGCTGACCGTCGCCCTCGCTCTCAACCTCGTGGCCGACGGTGACAAGTTCGAGGTGCTCGCGTTCCTCCTACTGGGGTTGCCGTACGCAATCGTCGGAGCGCTGATCGCCGCGCGCCAGCCCTCGCAGCCGATCGGCTGGCTGATGCTTGGCTGCGGGCTG
>JANOTE010000309.1:0-11607 GCA_031416195.1 Rhodoferax sp. | reverse complement strand
GCGGCGTTCTATTTTCTTTTCACCGCCCAAGAAGTTGATGACCAGCAGCACAGCGACTACGGTTGATGCCGCACTAACCAACACCAGCACCAACCGATTCATTTTTTTGAGAAACATGGATACGACTTTTTTCGATCACCCCCCGGGGAGGGGCTGCCCACCTGACAACGTTAGATTGAGCACGCTGTTGGCCTGGAAGTCGATCAGAAAACATGCGTCCGCTGTGTAGGATTTGTCTGTCTTTGCGGATCTGACCGCGTCATAACAGCGTCCAACTCGCCTCTGGATTTTGTGGCACTGCGGACGGTCTGTGTGCGCTATCGAACATATTTTGCAAGGCACGTTGGCGTAGTGTGCTGATCTCACAGCAATTGATCCACTCCGAGGAACCGCACATGATGGAAGCCACTGAGATCCTAGAGGTCCGAACGGGCCAAGCCCCCGCCCCACTGCTGCGCAGTGAATTCGGCGCCCGCTTTCGCGCGTCTTTCATCGACGCGGCGTTTCGGGCGGAAGACCCATCCATCTCGCGCCTTGAAGAGATCGCCTGGGGTGCGTACATTGAAGGCCGCAAGGCACCGTTCACGCAAAAAGCTGGGCCGGGCTATGTCGATCCTGACTACGACTTGTCCACCGAATGGGTAGCAACGAAACAGCGACTCGATGCGGCCCAACTGCATTGGGCCAAGCCGACCACCCCAAGCCGTGTGCTGCTGGTATGCGGCTCTGCGCGTAACGACGGCAGTTGCCCCGGCGAGATGTCCAAAACCTTTCGCTTGGTGGGCTGGGCGCGTGAAGTGGTCGAACAGGCAGGCATTGAGGCCGATGTGCTGGACTTGAGTCGGGTGACATCTGACTATGGTCGCAACATCCATCCCTGCAAAGGCTGCGCCTCGACTGCCATGCCGCTGTGCCACAGGCCTTGCAGTTGCTACCCGAATCACGCAATGAACCAAACCAACGACTGGATGGCTGAAATCTATGAACGATGGACCGCCGCGCACGCCGTCATCATTGCAACGCCCGTGTACTGGTATCAAAGCCCCAGCCCGCTCAAATTGATGATGGATCGACTGGTGTGCGCTGACGGCGGCAATGCCGACCCCACTTCAACCGGCGGCAAGAAAGCTGACAAAGCCAAAGCGCTGGAGCTGGCGGGGTGGGACTATCCGCAGCACCTCGCTGGGCGTGGCTATGGGGTGATCGTGCATGGCGACGTGGGGGGCGTTGAAGGTACACGTCGATCCCTGTCGGACTGGCTGGACTGGATGGGCTTGATCGATGCCGGTACACAGGCACGCCTGGACCGCTACATCGGCTACTACGAGCCCTACGCCAACAGCCACAACACGCTTGACGCAGACACTGCGGTGCAAGAAGAAGTGCGCAATGTTGCAAGGTCTGTTGTCAAAGCGGTGATCGAGCTGCGCGCTGGGCGACTGCAGGCGGTGCAACCCAAGCTGCCACGGCCGCGGCCCAAGTAAACGTAAAAAACCACCCGCAGCTATTGCGGGTGGCCTTCAAATCGCTCGACTAAGCATAGAGATCAATAGGTATACCGAATGCCGACCGTCGCGACGCCAACACGGTCACGATCACTTGAGGTATTGGCAAACCGCAGGTCATGTGCATCGTACTGTGCCAGGGCCGACCAGTTGGGCGTGAACATGAACTCCGCGCCGACACCCAAGTTCAAACCAAAACCGTTGTCACTGCCCGCGTTGATGCCGGAGCGCGCAGCCGAACTCACCTCGGTGCGTCCATAAGTGGTGCCGACTTTGCCTAGCAGGTTGAACTGCGAGCCCAGCGGCAGCTTGCCAACCAACTTGAGCGTGAATCCATCCGCACGGGTTTCACCGCCGCCACGGCTGATGCGGCCAAAGTCAGTGTAGCCCAGCTCAACGCCCAGGTTATTGGTGAAATAGGAGCCTGCGGCCAGGCTGTAGGCAGTGCTGCTATTGTTAGACCCAAACAAGCCCGTGCCGCTGCCCAGACGATAGTCAGTCTGGCCTGCACTGACGTCAAAGTAAATCTTGGGCACACCCGTCAATCCATACGCGTTGGTGGAGTTGTTGGCACCCACAGCCTGTGCTTGGACACCCGCACTGGCAGCCAGCGCAGCGAAGGCGATAGCCGTTGCAGTGACGCGGTTGAATGATTTTTTCATGTTCGATCCTTGAATGATGTAAGACATATTCCGGATGAACCGGAAAGCTTCATGACAATGAAGATGCACTGACTTTAAAAGTTGTGAGCGACTTTTGATGTAGGCAAAATCGGGCAAAATTTGTAGGACAGCGCTGTATGTTTGAAGGTCGTTTCAATCCGAGCCGCGGCGCTCAGGCATCTTGGCGGATGTCGTCGGCATGCGGTGGATAAGGTGATGCCCTGGTGGCGCTTGCTGGCTCCCCCGCAAGCTTGCTGGCAAAGCCGTGATTGATATCGCGATGATGTGCTTCATCGGCGCGTACCACCAGAATCACATCGCGCAGCGTTGCACCCTCGGCCATTTTCCAGTAATGCATGGCAATCTGCGGAGCCGGTATATTGGGTACGCGGCCCTCGTCAATCTCGCGCAGGTACAGCGAATAGCTCAGCACGGCCTCTTCCTCAAAATAGCCGACGACGCGATGAGCAGTGCGCGCAGACAGCAAATAAAGTACAAAGAAGCTGATATAGAAAATCCACTGCGCCAGCATCACCACCATGCGTTCAAACCACGTGGGCTTGGCAATTGCCACAAACGTCATCAAGTGCATACGCTCGTTCTCGGCCTCCTGCATCAGTGTGCGAATCCAGCCCTGGTCATCGACCATGCGGCGCAGGCAGGTCAAGTGGGTGATCGTCGCCCCCACCATGCCCGGCACAGCGGCCACCGTCTCCAGCACGATGGCGCGGCTACCGTAGCGCTTGGCAAAAAAGGTGTCTGCGATCAGGCGCAGCAGCTTGGTAAAAGCCAGCGCAAAGTGGTCTGAAAACCCCCGCGCGGCGTGGTGCGGCGCGGGTTCGTGCTGCGCTAGTTCAACAGCGTGATTTTGCATGGCATCGATATTTCAGTAAAAGTTAACTTAAAGGTTAATTTTTTCTCGAAAATTTGCCTTGACGGCAATAATATTAATCAAAATGACTTATGACTCTCGTAGAATTTACACTTCGTGCTATATATTTTGAAAAATTTCAAACTGCTTCAGAGCGAAAGCCCAAATCATTCGCGACGCGTCGGGGCCACGTGCATCACTGTAAGCACGGCTGGAAGCGCCGCCGCTCCAGGCGTGGCCCAATCCGTTGACAAGACAATGAGTCACAACCAATCGCCCCGCCTTCTTGTAGTCTGTTAGTGATGACTGGTATCGCTTGCCTCGCTGAACGCTGCGGGTGGGGCTGGCCTTCGCGCCAGCACACGCGGCCCACTGCAACGCCGCATCGAGCCCGTTGCGAGGGGCCACCACAGAGTCCGCGCTGCCATGAATCACTAGCAACGCGGGTAACCGCATTGCATTGATCAAAGGCGGCATCGGGCGCAACACCGGGCCGCGACCGCGCATCGCCCGCAGCGCTGTCGCTTGAGACTGCGCCGCCGATGGCGGCACGCCTGAATGCATGGCGACGGCACGAAAGCGTGCTGGCTGGCGGGTTGCCACTAGCGCAGCCAGGCTGGCGCCGGCCGACAGACCCGCCAACGCCAGCTTGTGAATATCAACAGACTGCTCTTTGCAAACTTGATCGATCACGGCCATGACTGAGTCAGCCTCGCGCTGCGCCTGACCGCTGCGCGAGGCAAACCAGTTCCAGCAGCCCTGCAGGTTCGCAAGTCGATCCTGCTCGGGATACAGCACAAAAAACCCGAGGCGCGCTGCCACCTGGTTCATTTGACTGACAGCGGCAATCGCATTGGCATCTTGGGCACAGCCATGCAACACCACCAGCATGGGCTTTGCCACACCTGCCTGGTGCCCAGGCGGCCTGTACAACCGGTAGCGGCGCGACCCCACCACGCCCGGGATGTCGCTGCCAACGTTCGCCGTGCGCGCGCCAGCTCTAGCCAGCGCACTGTGCGATTTAGACCTTGACTTTGATACAAGTGTTAATTTCGCCTTGGGCTTTGACCTGGGCGATAAAGTCGCCTTTGGCGGTGGTTTTAGCGCCGCTTTGACAGCATTTGCCCCCATCCTCATCGCCACGCGCGTCATCGCGTTCAAGCTGCGGTTGAACGCCCGGCGGCTGACCAAATTGAAGGCGCGTTTGACCACCGCTTCCTCTACCAGCTGTTCAATGATAGTGCCTGCATTACGAAGACTTCTGTTCGGTCGCCTCCACATCCAAGCCCCGGTCGGGCGACTCGAACAACTGGTGCTGATTCATATCGACTTCCAACAACTCCTCAACGATCAAGGAGCCATAGCGCTGTGCAGACTTCGCCTGCATCCTGTTGGCAATTGTCTGGATGCGCTGCACCTGCTCAGCATCTGGCGCGTACACCACCAGAAAGCTGTAGCCCTGGTCAGCCAGTGCGCCGTGGGCTTTGACGAGGTTGAGATCTTGGCCCAGCGAAGCCAGCGCGCTTGCAGTCTGCAAATTGGAGTCGACCTGATTTTTCATTTCTCGCGGGGTGTAATGAGTCACATCGGCAGCGGGAAATCCCTGCGCAATCAATTGACCCGTGACATCCTGTGCCACCGCAGCTTTTGCAAACGCCAACACGACATGGTCGACTGGCTTGAACACCCCAAACGAGGTGGGGGGATTGGATTTGTCCATAGAGGATTCCTTGAGCTTAAATCACGATCATGCCGATCTGGCCTGCAAAGTCTGTGCGGTTGCGAACACAGTGGAGTTGGGCAGTGGCTCAGGTTGCGCCCATCACTGTGCTGAACGCTGGCGCGCGTATTCATCGCGTTTCATGGTGATGTATTCGCCGCGCTCCAACTCGTGCAATTGAAGCGGATACAGCTCGGACGCGGTGAACCAGCTTTGCAACCGCTTCTCAAGCGCCACCCGCGGCGGCTCGCTGGCTGAGTCAAGGTAGCTGTCGATCGCCAGGTAATAGCGCATGGTATTGCGCTCAATCACGCCGCGCACTCCATCAATGTAGCGCGGTGCGCCATTGGCTTGCTGGCCAACCCGTGTGAAGCCAACCTTGTTGCGGCCTACCGTTGCAAGGTAAGTCTGCATGGCCAGGCGGGCAGCCAGGTTGACGGAATAGGAATAGCTGAGATGGATGAAGGTTTTCCCGCTTGCCAGAGGTATCGCCCTGAATGCAATTCTGTAGTCGCTGGTGCCCATCGGGCCATCTGCGGCATCCAGCCGAATGTCGAGGTAGTACGCAGTCATCTGCGCCACCGCGTACCTGAACTCAATGCGCGGTGCTTCCTTCAAACTCTCGGCCGACTTGCGGCCAATGTTGACCTTCAACACGGTGCCGCCCGGCACTGCCTGCGCGCGGCAATATTTGGTATTCATCGGCAGTGACATCAGGTCACACCATCCGTCGGGATTGTTCAGGGCGACGCTCACGGCTGAAAACGGATGGTCAATCTCCGCGTAGATTTCGCCGGAAACTTGCTGCGGCGTTTCAGCCGAGGCCAGCACCAACGGGCGATTGAACTGGTTTTGCGTCAGTGGCTCACCTAAAGCCAGGTACTTCGCATGCAACTGCCCGGCGGCATCAGCATCGGCCCACGCCAACCCCGTAAAAACGTTGAAAGCACACAGCAGCAGATGTCTGAACAACCTGTTTCCAACCATTTGAAATTCCTCATCAATTGAAAACGACACAACAAAAGTTAGGTTTTTCCGTCGCAACGCGTTTTTGCCTATGTTGGCAAACGCACAGAGAAGGGGGTTAGATTTGCTTAAATTCAGCAACGGTGGGACAGTCATTGCCCCACTTAATTCGCAACACACTTAACTCACTTCAAGGATGTTTCATCATGAACAAAGACCAAGTTAAAGGCACTCTCAAAGACATGGCTGGCAAAGTACAGGAAAAGGCAGGTGACGTGACCGGCAGCAAAGAAACTCAGGCCAAAGGCATGCTAAAGCAGGCCGAAGGAAAAGCGCAAAAAACCGTCGGCAATGCCAAAGAGATGGTGAAAGACGCACACAACTCCATGAAAAGCGGTTCCCGCTAACTAGCCAACCCAAGCAGGACGCTCCACAGCGTCCTGCTTTTTAAACTTCGGCTACCACTGGCTCGTGCAATTGCAAAAATCAGTTGGACGGTGCGGATGCCGGTGCCGCTGGCGGAATAACAATCGTGGTGCCACTGCCGGTTGCACCGGTAGCGCCAGTTGCGCCGGTGGCACCTGTGCCTCCGGTATAGCCAGTGCTACCCGTGCTGCCCGTGCTTCCGGTGGCACCAGTCGGGCCTGCGGGGCCGGGCACGGCGACGGGTGTTGTCGGAGTGACCACCACGGCGGGCCGGTCACAGGCACTGAGTGAAATGACGGCGGCCAGCGCCAGGATGGGAAGGGTGAAGTTCATGAAAAATCCTTTAACGGTGAATGAGCCCAGAGCTTAAGAACCTTTGCTGAGAAGTTCTGTGCGATAGCGCACAGAGGGCAGCACCTGAGTTCGACAAAAATCGGTCTTTCTCTGTTAATGACCACGACACATACTGACCCACACACCCGGCGAAAAAAATGAACTCCCCGAGCGACGGCGAACCCCATGCATTGCAGAATCGCCCGCTTTTCTGGCTGCTGGTGGTTGTCTCACTGGGATTGGGCTATATTCTGTTGCCGTTTTACGGCTCGATCATGTGGGGCATCATCATTGGCCTGATCTTCAAGCCGCTGCACCACCGCCTGCATACCCGGTTCAGGGGCAAAGGCACGGCCGCCGCGTTGCTGACCTTGCTTCTTGTGCTGGTCATCGTCATCATTCCGATGGCGTTGATCACGGCTACGCTGGCACGGGACACGGCTGGCTTTTACCAGCGCCTGCAATCCGGTGAAATCAACGCAGCGCGCTACTTCCGGCGTGTTTTTGACGCGCTGCCTCCCTGGGTGACCTCGTTGCTGGATCGCTTTGGCCTGGAAGATTTTGACAGTGTGCAAGCCCGCCTGGGGGAGGCTCTGGCGCAAGCCAGCCAACTGATTGCCACGCAGGCGCTGGGCATTGGCATGAACACATTCGACTTCATCATCGGCTTGTTCATCACGCTATACCTCGCGTTCTTCATGCTGCGCGATGGCCAACTGCTAGCCCGCACCCTGCGCCGTGCGGTGCCGATGGCGGTTGCGCACAAAGCGGAGCTGATCGGCAAATTCACCACGGTCATTCGCGCCACCGTCAAAGGCAACCTCATCATTGCTGCCATCCAGGGCACACTTGGCGGCATCGCGTTCTGGTTTTTGGGCGTTAACGGTGCGCTGTTCTGGGCGGTATTGATGGCCTTTCTGTCACTGCTGCCCGCCGTCGGTGCGGGGCTGGTGTGGTTGCCTGTTGCGGTCTACTTTTTGCTCTCGGGCGCAATTTGGCAGGGTATCGCGCTTAGCGTATACGGCGTGCTGGTGATTGGTCTGGTGGACAACCTGCTGCGCCCGGCACTGGTGGGCAAAGACACCAGCCTGCCCGACTACCTCATCATGATTTCAACCTTGGGCGGGATGGTGGTATTTGGCATCAACGGCTTTGTGCTGGGGCCGGTGATCGCGGCGCTGTTTGTGGCGGTATGGCATATCCACACCAGTGAGCAGGTGGATGCACTCACCACCTCCACCGCCTCCACCACAGCGGCAAATCCAAGCGAGCCGCACTAAGGTTTCTTGGGTTCAATCGCGACGATACCGGGCAACGCAGGCGTGGTGACGGTCACCACATCCTTGATAATGCCGCCGCCGCGCACGCTGCCACTGGCATTGCCCAGACCGATCACCCTGGCCTGGCAGGCGATCAGTTCTTCGCCCATGAATATATTGCAGCGGGCCAGCGCATTGCCCACGAAGTCGCGGCTGTTGTTGTCCGGCACGCCGCGACGGTTCTCAGATTCGGCAGCAGCGGTGGCTCGCAGGCAGTCTGAGCGCGCAGTGCCCTCGGTGTTCACCATGCACCATGCGCGCTCCTGGCGGGCGTTGCCCGAGGTGTCGATGCCGGTATCGCCTTTGACGTTCACCTGTGCCATCGCGCTGCAGGCAAGTGATGCTCCTAACAGGGCGGCAAAGACAGTTTTGCTGCCCATGGCAGGTGGATGGCTGAATTTCATGACACTACTCCTGAAGTTTGGAGGTTCAGTCTAGGAACGCAGCGTTGATGCAAGTAGCAGACAAAACCGCCCCTTCGCTGCGACCAACACCTGACTGCGCGTAGGACAGCATGACAGGTTATCGCCAATTCTCACGAAAATTAACCTGCAAGTTAAGTTACATCAAAAGTGGACGGGAAAAAGCAAAGTTGGCAGTCTTATTGACATTTAGCTCCCGTATAATAAGCATAAATCGCTATAACTAATGTAGCAAATTTGATGCAACTGTCTGCAACGACAATCAGGGTCGAATTGCCACATCCAAACCCATGACCCCCCTACCCTGCGACTCCGACCAAGCCCCCATCGCCAACCTTGATGCGGCTGCTGTTGCTGCTGCCAAAAAGCCCGCACCCCCACCGGTACAGCCCGTGCTCGAGAAGCTGTTCGAGCTGTATCCGCAGCTCTTCGGCGCGCAGTTTTTGCCGCTCAAACTCGGTGTATACCACGAGCTTTTGGCGCTGCACCCCGAACATTTTCAGCGCGACACACTGAAGGCCGCCCTGGGTGTGCACACGCGCTCCACGCGCTATCTGCACAGCGCGGCAGCAGGTGCTGCGCGGCATGATCTGCAAGGTATCGCGGGCGACCCGGTTGCCCCTGAGCACATCTACCTGGCAATTCTGGAGCTGCATCGGCGTCGCCAAATGCGCAGCAGGGAGGATCTATCAGCCCAGTTAGGCAAGCAAATCAAAGCGGCGTTTGAAGCGTCAGCTTTATCGGGCTCGGACTATCTGGCACGACTGCTCGTCGCTCACGAAGATGCGCACCCCGCGCTTCAGGAGGCGATTGCCGAGCAATCGCAAAAGCTGGCCCGTCAGGAAGCGCTGTACAAGGCGTTTGAGGCCAGCGGCAAGTCGCCCGAAGAATTTGCCGACATGTATGGCACGGCGTTGCGCGACGTCAAACTCGCCATTGCAGGCCATCGCCGTATTCAGCCCCCGGGCTGATAGTTCTGCCTCCTATCTTTTAAATCTCACGCAACATGCCCCAAGTCACTTTCATCGAAGTTACTTTCATCGAACACCACGGCAAATCGCACACGGTCAACGCTGAAGTTGGCCTGTCGCTGATGCGCGCGGCGATTGACAACCATGTGCCTGGCATCGATGCCGATTGCGGCGGCAGTTGCGCCTGCGCCACCTGCCACGTCTACATCGCAGATCCCTGGCAAGCCAAACTCGGCGCGCAATCCGTAATGGAACAAGACATGCTGGACTTTGCCGCCGCGACCCAAAACAACTCGCGCCTGGCCTGCCAGATCAACATCACCGAGGCGCTGGAGGGGTTGACGGTGCGCATGCCCGAGGGGCAGCACTGATGGCATTGCGCTAAGAATTCGTATAAAATGGCAACTTTCGTTGTTATCACGAATTTGCCATGAATCTCACATCCAACCTGTCAAATGGTAGAGCCGTCATCCCGGCTCCACTGCGCTCACAACTTGACATCAAAGACGGTGATCAACTGATTTGGACGATTCAGGATGGCAGCCTCGTCGCCACCACCCGGCGTGCTCAGCTCGGCAAGGCGCAAGCAATGTTTCAAAAGCTTGTGCCCAAGAACTCGCCTTCACTGGCCGACGAACTCATCGCCGAACGCCGTAAAGCCTCAGCTGCGGAATGAGCCAGGTCACCGTGCTGGATGCGTCGGCGATCCTTGCCTTTCTGCAAAGCGAGCCCGGTGATGAAATAGTCCGCCAAGCTCTACAAGATGATCAATGCTTGGTCAGCGCCGCCAATCACTCCGAAGTGATCGCAAAGGCAATTGACCGAGGTGCCGATGCGCTGGCGCTGCAAGTTGTACTGGCAGAACTCGGTTACACCATCGTTGATGTAAAAGCAGAAGACGGCACCCAAGCCGGTTTGATGCGGAATATCACACGAAAAATCGGCCTGAGCCTGGGCGACCGTTTGTGCTTGGCCACGGCGCAGCGCTTGCAAGCCCGCGTTCTCACCGCAGACCGGCCTTGGTTGACCGTCTCGCCTGCGCTTGGCATTCACGTTCAGTGCATTCGGCCTGAATCACATTGACAAACTGGGGCTCACAACGGCACATTCAGCCGCAGCCCCGCAGTCCAGTTGCGCCCCGGTGCCGGCTCAAAAAACTGCGCTACTGCTTGGTTCACGATGACGGAGCCGGCGTAGCGTTGGTCGGTCAGGTTGTCAATGCGGGCGTAGGCCGTCAAGCTGCCTGCGCCGAGCTTCCAGCCGTGGCTGGCGCGCAGGTTGAAGGTGTTGTAGCCTTCGGCAGAGACGGTGTTGATGTCGTTCGCAAACAATCGGCCCGCTTGCGTGAACTCCAGCCCCGCTTGTGTGCCCAGTGCAGCCGTTTTTGCGCCTGTATTCCCGAAACCTTGACTTTTCCAACCAATGTCGGCGAAGGTAAAACTCTGCGGGATGCCAGGAATCTTGTTGCCTGCCGCCACGCGCGTCGCGCCTGCCGTGTAAGCCTCTGAGTAGGTTGCATCAATCTGCGATGCCGACAGGCTGGCGCGCAAGTTCGTGCCAAGCAAGGTGCTGGCATACAGCTCCCAGCCGGTGCGCTGGGTGCCCGGTGCATTCTTGAAGGTTGAGTTGCCGCCTGTGTTGCTCAAGACCACAATTTCATCCGTGGTGTCGATCTGGTACACCGTGAAATCAACCCGCGAGGTTGGGCTGGGCAGCCACTTGGCACCCAGTTCATAGTGCTGGCTGTTGGAGGCGTTGAGCCGGGTGTTGAAGCCGGGCACCCCCGTTCCGTTGTAGGCCACTTCGGCCAGCGTTGGGCTCTCAAACCCTTTGCCGTAATTGGCGTAAATGTTCAAGTTATCCAGCGCATGCCAGGTAATGCCCAGCACGGGACTGGTTGCGCTGAAACTGGTGCTGCCTGAGCCATTGCCATCGTTCAAAAAATTGTCGTTGCTCTCGAACCGAACCGAGCTTGAACGCACGCCGCCCGTGACGGAAATCTTGTCGCTCAAGTTCGCCGTAGCTTGCGCGAAGAAGTCGCTGTTCTCGGCCTGATTGACTTCATCGCGCGTAATGCTGGTTTTCTCACCGCGCACGGCGGCACCCGCAGATCGCGTCTCGCGCGAGAGGTCGAAATCGTAGCCCGCCACCCAATTCACAGCAGTGCTGCCAATTTTGGAGCGCTGGTTGTATTGCAGGCCTGCGCCGTAGTAATTGCGGGCCAGCCCCACCCAGCCGCCTGTGGCGCCCAAGGCTTGATAGCCCAGGTTGTCGCGCGTGCCGTAGTAGAGGCGCCCGGTGATGGAACTGTCAGCATCCAGCGTGTGCACGACGGAACTGCCGACCTGGTTTTGCAGCAAGATTTTGCGCAGGTTACGCGCCACGGCGTTGTTGCCGGCCTGCGCGGGGTTG
>JANOTE010000308.1:0-10732 GCA_031416195.1 Rhodoferax sp. | reverse complement strand
CGCCACGACCGCCAGCGTGTCGCTGTTGAAGGGACGCAGCACCAGCGTCGCGGGCAGCTCTTTCATCACGTCAACAAACACCAACAAAGCCGCCGCTGCCGTAGAGCGCCTCAACAGTGGCCAATGCACCCGCAGCGCCAGCGCCGCGTCGCTGCTGCCCAGCATGCGGGCCGAGTCGTCAAAACTGGTGGGAATGCGCGCGTAGCCACTTTGCACCGATTGCAGCGCCACCGCGCAAAACCGCACCAGGTAGGCCCACACCAGCCCCAGCGAGGTGGCGGTGATCCAATAACCGACACCACTTTGCGGCCAAACGGTTTGCAGCCAGCCCAGCGGCAGCAGCAAACCCACCACGATCACCGCACCCGGTATCGCATAGCCCAAGCCCACCAATTGCACCGCTGTGCGGCTGAACACATCAGCCCCTCGGCGCACGCTGAAGGCCAGCAACAGCGCCAGGCCCACCGCCAAAATCGCGGTGATCGCACCCAACCGCACGCTATGGAAGGACCACATCAAAAACTGATCCCACGCCAGCACCGTCCAGTCTACCGCCAGCGGCCTGAGCATGAACAGCACCGGCAGCACAAAGCCCATCAGCACCGGCACACCGCACACCGCCCACGCCACCAGCAGCGGCCCACCCTGTAGCGCAATCGGCTGCGATTCGGCGGACGATTTGCTGATGCCCCGGCTGGCGGCAAAGCGCATGCGCGCCTGCGCGCGGTACTCCAGGCGCAGTAACAGCGCCACCAGAATCAGCAAAAACGTGGCCAGTTGCGCAGCAGCAATACGGTTGTCCATCGCCAGCCAGGCTTTGTAGATGCCTGCCGTGAAGGTTTGAATGCCGAAATAGCTGGCCACACCAAAGTCAGCCAGCGTTTCCATCAAGGCCAGCGCGACACCTGCCGCAACAGCCGGGCGGGCCAGCGGCAACGCAACTTTGACAATCCGCCTGCGCAACGGTGCACCGAGCAGACGCGCGGCCTCCATCAGGTGCGTGGCACGCTCACCCAGTGCCGAGCGCGCCAGCAGGTACACATACGGGTACAGCACGAAGGTGAACACCAACACCGCGCCGCCCAGGCTGCGCACCTCGGGGAACACACGGCCCTGCACACCCAGTGCAGCGCGAACCGTGTTTTGCAACGGGCCGCTGAACTGCAAAAAATCGGTGTAGGCATACGCCACCACGTAGGCCGGCATGGCCAGCGGCAACAAAAGAGCCCATTCAAAAATCTTGCGACCCTTGAAGTCAAACAAAGTCACCGCCGCCGCGCAAGACAGACCCACCAGCGTGACACCCATGCCCACCAAAGCACACAGGAGCAACGTCGTCCAAACGTAGCCCGGCAACACCGTGGCACCCATCTCGCCCAGAATTTGACGGGCCTGCGTGCCCGACTCGCCCAACGGCAGCCACGACGCCAGCACCGCCAGCACTGGCAACAGCAGCGTTGCGGTGAGCAGCGCCAAAAAGAAATGGTAAGTGTGGCGCAGCCGACGGGAGTTGATGGGTTGTGGGTCGGCGCGCATATGGGAATGAGAATTGTAAGCATCTACACATCTACAATTGTGGCTATGTTTTTAGAGGTCTCTGATCTTCAGGTTCGCTACAAGGGCCAATTACAAAGCGCGGTAGACGGTGTGTCTTTCGGTCTTCGCACGGGCGACATCGGCGTGCTGATTGGCCCCTCGGGCTGCGGCAAAACTACGCTGTTGCGCGCGGTGGCGGGGCTGGAGCCGGTGAGCGCGGGCGATATCAAACTCTCGGGCGCTGTCGTCAGCAGCGCAAGCAGCAACCTGGCCCCCGAGAAGCGCCGCATCGGCATGGTGTTTCAGGACTACGCGCTATTTCCGCATCTGGACGTGCGTCACAACGTGGGTTTTGGCATTCACCACTGGCCCAAGGCCGAGCGGCGCGCGCGCATTGCCGAGGTGCTGGAACTGGTCGGCTTGGGTGGCAGCGACAAGCGCTACCCGCATGAGCTTTCAGGTGGCCAGCAGCAACGCGTGGCGCTGGCCCGCGCGATTGCCCCCAAACCCCAACTGCTGCTGCTGGATGAGCCTTTTTCCAACCTCGACGTTGACCTGCGCGAGCGCCTGGCCCACGAGGTACGCAACATCTTGAAGGCCGCGGGTGCCACCGCCCTCTTCGTCACGCATGACCAGCTTGAAGCCTTTGCGATTGGCGACAGCATTGGCGTGATGCACGAAGGCAAGCTGCACCAGTGGGCCGATGCCTATTCGCTTTACCACCGCCCCGCGACGCGGTTTGTGGCCGACTTCATCGGCCACGGCGTGTTCGCTCCTGCTACCGTCCAAAAAATCGGCGCGCACATCAGCTTGCAAACATCGCTGGGCCAGCTCGCGGAAGTCACCGAATCGCCGTGGCCGCAGACTTTGCCGAACTGCGACAGCAACGGTCAGTGCGACGTGCTGCTGCGCGCCGACGACATCGTGCATGACGACAACGCCCCGGTTAAAGCCGAGATCATCCGCAAAGCCTTTCGCGGCTCAGAGTTCCTATACACCCTGCGCCTCAAAGACGGTCAGTTGCTGATGGCGCATGTGCCCAGCCACCACGATCACAAACTGGGTGAATGGATCGGCATCAAGGCCGAGGTGGATCACGTGGTGACGTTTGCGCGGGAGGCGCAAGGCACAGGAAAATGAATTTGGCGGTGCAACTCCTGCTCGCGTCCTCCCCCCGTGCCCTGCGCGCCGACGGGGTGTCCATCACGCTGGCAGCGCGTGATGCGGCCTTGCTGGCGTGGCTGGCGATTGAGGGCCCCTCCCCGCGCACCCGGCTCATCTCGCTGCTGTGGCCGCACAGCAATGAGGCCGATGCCCGCAACGGCCTGCGGCAGCGGCTGTTCCAGCTCAAGCGGCAATTCGGTCGCCAGATCGTCGAAGGTGGCACGGTGCTGGCGCTGGCACCAGACGTGTTGCACGATCTGGCGCAGGCGGGACAACTGCTGGGAGACCTGACCTACCCACAGGTCTCTGAATTCTCGGCATGGCTGGCTCAACAACGTGTACGTTGCCATGAACGCACCCGGCTGGACTTCATCGCCCAATGCGAAGCGGCTGAGCGGCTGGGCAACTATGCGGATTCGCTTGAGTGCGCACAGGAATTGTTGCTGCTGAATCCGCTGTCGGAAGATGCGCACCGCCGCGTGGTTCGTCTGCACTATTTGTGCGGCGACCGCGCGCTGGCGTTGCTGGCATTTGATCGTTGCGAGCAGGTGCTCAAAGACGAAGTGGGTGCAACGCCGTCGGGCGAAACCATCGCGCTGTTGGCCACCATCAACGCGGAGCGTACGTACGGCTTGGCAACGCCAACTCAATCGGTGCCAGCCAGCTTGTTGCGCCCGCCGTCGCTGGTGGGTCGCGCTGGCGAACTGCATGCCATGAGACTGGCCTGGCAGGCAGGGCGAGCGTTCAGCTTGGAGGCAGAGGCGGGCATGGGCAAGAGCCGCCTGCTGCAGGAGATGGCATCGTCGCAGCCCGGCGTTGTCATCGCGCAGGCGCGCCCTGGTGACACTGTGGTGCCTTATGCATTGGCGGCACGGTTGCTGCGTGCGATCATCCAGCGCGCGCCGCAAGTCATGGATGAAGCAGTGCGGCTGGATTTGTCCCGCGTGCTGCCCGAGGTTCACCTGGCGCATTGGCCCGCACCGACCAGGCAGCCAATGTCAGTCGATGCCCAAAAGCTGGCGGTTCAGCGCGGTGCGATCGCTTTGCTGCAAGCGGCACTGAGCAGCGGCGTGGCGGCGATTGTGCTCGATGACCTTCACTTTGCCGACGATGCCAGCCTTGATCTCATAATGATTTTGGCACGCCCTGGCACCGTCGCAGCGCTGAAATGGGGCTTTGCGTTGCGCCCGGCTGAAGGCTCACCCAGGGTGCAGACCTTGCAAGATGCACTGCTCGAAGAGAGTCAACTCGTGCTCCTGCGGCTACAGCCTCTGACGCTGGCGCAAGTTGTTGAGTTCGTCGACTCGTTGGGTGTTGGCGGCTTTGAGGCCGAAACACTGGCGCAGCAACTGCACAGACGCACTGGCGGCAACCCGTTGTTCGCATTGGAGACGCTGCGCCAGGTCTGGTTGGAGGCCCCGGCCGAACCAAGCGGTTCGCTTGGCACGCCCAGCTTGCCACGACCGCTAAGTGTGCTGCAGTTGCTTGCGCGGCGTATCAAACGCCTGAGCCCCAGCGCCCTGAGTGTGGCCCGCTGCGCAGCAGTCGCCGGGCCGGATTTCTCGATCGATTTGGCCGCCCACGCACTTGGCCTGGGCGCGCTGGCGCTGGCCGACCCGTGGGCCGAGTTGGAAGCAGCGCAGGTGTTTCGTGATGGGGCCTTCGCCCATGACCTGATCTATGAAGCCGCGCTGGCCTCTTTGCCGCAAGCCATTGCACAGCATCTGCATCGCGACATCGCTGAGTTTTTGCAAAACCGCCAGGCTGAGCCCGCGCGGCTGGCTGCACATTGGCAGCAGGCTCAGGCCTGGCCCCAAGCGGGCGCCGCCTACCGTCAAGCCGCCCAAAGTGCTGCGGGGCTTGGGCGACATCGAGAGGAAGTTTCATTTCTGGCGCGGGCGGCCCATTGCCTGGAACAGGCCGCTGACACGGATGGTGCGTTTCGTGCGCTGCTGGATCAAGCTTTGGCACAAACACAGATCGACCTGGGTTCGTTCGCACACGAGTTGCTGCAGCGGGCTGAGGCTCTCGTTCAAACGCCAGATCAAGAGTTATCGCTGTTGGCCCAGCGCGCCCGTATTTACGATCTGATCGAAGACCCCAGGGCCAGTGCGGCAGCGCGCGCCGCGATGGCGCTTGCGCAAAGCTTTGGGCGCATGGACGTTCAGGTGCAGTGCTCGCTGCCGCTGGCGTATCAGTTGGCCCATGAACGGCGTGCATTGGAAGCTGTGGCCCTGTTGGAGCCGCTGGCGCGCTGGGTACATGCCAATCAGGAACCCAAAGACCGCTACGAGTTCGAGATGGCATTGGCCTTTGCCTTGGACTATTCGGGCCAGCTCGGCTTAGCGGCGCCGCACTGGGATCGTGCCCGCGCACAAGCTGAGCGAGCGCAGGCACAGCCCCTTGTTGCGCAGGCGCTGGCCAACAAAGCCTCCACGCTGGCCAAGATGGGCCAGGTACACGAGGCGGCAGAGCTTGGGCATGCAGCCTGGATGATGCGCCGCGCAGAACCCGGTCTGTCCGGCCTGCCGATGGTCGGTCAGATGGTGTATGCGCACCGCCTGCGTGACCTGGGACGCTATGCTGAAGCCCTGCCATTGCTCGAAGAAGCATTGCAGTGCTTCAAAGATGCAAAGTCGAGCGGCGCACAGTGCGCAGCCGAGCACCGCCTCGCTCACACTTACATGTTTTTGGGCCAGCCAGGTCGTGCCAAGGCTCTGCTGGATGCAGACGCAGATGGCCTGGACAAGGGCAACCGCGTCATGCGCCTGGCCTACCGGGCAGAACTGGCACGTCTGCTGGGTGCTGATGCCGTTACACCCGCCCGCGCGGCCCTGGCGCTGACGGCGGATCAACCCGATGACGTGTACTACCAAATTGCCGCCCTGTTTGCGAGCGCGTGCCTACCACCCGAAGAGGGCGAGCAGATAGCCGCCAGTTTGGCCGAATGGGCCCGCGGCCAAGAGCGGCTGGGCTTGGCGATGTCAGGTCATGTGCGGGCCGCTGCTGCGGCTTTGCACTTGCATGAGCAATCAAAAGGCAGCGCGGCCCTTCTTGAACGCGCCCAAAGCCACGCCCGCAAGGCACTGCGCCTGGCGCGTGGGTATCAACCGGACAGCTTCTACCAGGCGGAGATCTGGCTGGTGGCGGCTAAAGCACTGCTGGCCACGGGCATGGCCGCCGAGGCACGCGTCGCGCTGGTGGATGGCCGCGCCTGGGTCGTGCGGGTGCATGCAACCCAGGTGCCGTCGGCATTTCAAAACAGCTTTCTGGAGCGCAACCCAGTCAATCGGGAGTTGTTGGCGCTGGCACGCACCACGCTGTCGTCATAACGCTTTCATAACGGCCCCTTCGTATAAACGATGCAACAGGGGGAATCCTGCATGGTTCGCACCAGTCTGCGATCACTCCCTGTCCATTTGACTTATAGGAGTGGCCATGAAAGCTTTATCTGTGATGAACTTCCTGCAGCGAACTGGTTACGCAGCGCTGCTGGTGGCAGCCAGCGCGCTAACCGCCTGCGGCGGCGGCAGCGGCGAGGCGGCACTGCCAGCAGGGCCAACTGCCAATATCACCCCGACTTCACCCCCTGCAGCGGTAATTCCGGCAGCGCCAGCCAACCCCACGCTGCCCGCCGACCCTTCCAGCCCGTTAGCTCCCAGCACGCCTGTCATCTCCGCTGCGCTGCCTGCGTCCACTGCGCCGGTCAGCGCCTCACTGGTCGTAGATGCCAACCCTTTGCGCCTGACACCTGTGATAGACAGCGCCCGCAGTGTGACGCAAACAGTACCGATCACTGGCGGCACTTTGAGCACAACCGGTGCGGATGGTGCGGTGTATTCGTTGACCGTACCAGGCAACGCGTTGCTGTTGCCCACTTCCATCACCATGACACCCCTGACCCGCATTGAAGGTCTGGATCTGGCAACCGATGCAAGCTGGGGCGTTCAGCTCAGCCCGGATGGCGCGCGATTTCAGAACTTCGTCACACTGACCATCACGCCACCAGCAGGTGCAAGCGCTCCCATCGAAAAACAGTTGCCGATTGGTTGGAGTGGCGATAAAAACGTGGTCTCTTTGGCCGCCGTTGACAAAACCTCTCGGGAGGTCAAGTTCAAGCTGCTGCACTTCAGCGGCTATGCCCTGCTATTGGCGACCAAGGGTGTCAATGCGACGATGGAACCGGCCCGTCACCGCTTTGGTGGAGACGCTGAAGCGCGAATTCAAAGCGTTGCTGCAGAGCGATTGATGCGAGAACGCCAGACGCAACTACAGGGAGGCAACAGCCTGCCGATTGATACAGACCTGTCCGATCTGATCCGTCAGTACGAGGAAGAAGTCATCAAACCACGCGTCGCTGCGGCCCGCAGCAGCTGTGCCGCCGGACGCTTGGCGCTGCAGACGGTGTTGGGGCATTCGCGTCAAAAGCAATTACTTGGCTTTCCCGATGATGGCAGTGCGCAGACCGCGCTATTTGGCAAGGTGATGCAGGATGCCAGCGCAGCATGCACTGAAGAAGAATATTCCCTGTGCCGCGACAACCACATCATCACCCGCATCTTCCCCTACTACCTTGGAGTCGCACGCCAAGCGGCGCTGCTAGGAAGCACGCCAAATGGCACCGCCTCAGACCCGATCTGGGTTCGAGAAGCATTAGCGGCAGTGGAGAAATGCCTGAACTTTGAGCTGCAGGTCAATTCCCGGCTGGACTACGCCATTTCCAGCAGCAACGTGAGCGACCACACTGTGAAAGAGGTGGTTGAATCGCGCCTCAAACTGCCGTTCAACCTGGGCACGGCCATCTTCGGCAATGGTGAGTTGTACGTGGCGGGAAGCCGCAGTGCCGACGCTCTGATTTCCCGCAGTTACGACGTGAACTACCCGCATGCCTGTGCACAGGTCTCCAATGTGCAGCGCATTGGCTATGGGATGTTGGGCCAGTTAGGCTTCACGCGCGAAGAAGGCAGTTTGGTCAATCTGGCAAAAGTGAAAGATTTCTATCTGACGCCTGCAGTCCTGCCCAATGGATTCGGCTCGGGTTACACGCTTGCAGAACGGGGTGTGAATTCAAGCGGCGGATGCGAGGGCTCACCAGTGATCACGCAGGAACACGACAACTGGTTTACGGAGGCCTTTCAAACATGGGCCGATACTTTTCCCCACCCGGAACTGGGCATCGCAATCCAGGGCTGGACGATCGTGGCGGGCGACATCATGGCCACTAAGGACTTCACCACGCGGGGATCCAACGGAAGCGATAACTCAGTGGTGACAACCAACTTGATCCTGTTTCACAAGCCCGCGCCATGACCCGCCGGGCCACTACACCGCTCACGCATATCAACCACTCAGGGAGAAATCCATGGACACAACTCGTTTACGCAAAACTTCACCCCGTACCGTGGCACATGCGGGTGCCCCGCTGCGCCAGTGGGCCGGTGCCGTGCTGATGGCGTTTGCCTGGCCCTTTGTGGCGCAGGCAGATTGCGTGGATGGCGCACGCAAGTCCAGTGCCAGCGAGAGCGATTTCCACACGCGCGCAACGGCTGCATTGATTGCGGCGTTGCCGCCTGCTCCACTGGGGGTAAGAGTGACGGGGGTCGTCGCCGACATCAAGCGCCTGCCCAGCATTGGCATGCTGTGTACGGATCAAAAATCCGGTGACTTCAAAGTCAGCGCCAGCCGGTTTTATGTTCTGGATTTGACCGAGGAGGAGTCCAACAGGCGACGCTCGCAGCGCACAGCGCTTACCAACCAGCTTTACGAGTTGGCCCAAATGCCACCCAAGCAGAAGGCCCAGCGCAATGCCCTGCAACAACAGGCAGAGGCTGGCTTCACGGCCACCGATGCCGCGCGCAAGAACCGTGACGAGGTGACGGCCAAGGCCCGTGACAGCGAGGCCAGAGCCTTCTCCCAGCAAGCCCGTGACCTGCAAAAGGCCCATGACGACGCGGTACGGCCGCAAACGGATGAGTTGACCCGACGCCGCAATGCGATCCCATTAGGCGGCCAAGAGGCGGCGGTTCATCTGCACATCAATCTGGCCAAACTGCCCAGTGCCTCAAGCACCGTACCCAATGGCATCTATGGTGCGCCCAGCCCAACGCTTAGCGCGTCTTTCAAAGTGCAGAACGTCACCTGGTCAGTCGGCGGCAGCGACACACCGTTGCGCCAGGCGCTGACCGATGCGCTGGACAAAACCCGCCTGCAAGGGCTGGTAGGCAAGTCGCCACCGGGGGTTGAGGAATCAGAAGCCTTCGCCCAGAACGCAGCAGGCATAGCTATGCTCAAAGGAGCAATTCAATGAACTATCGTAGATTGACGCGCCCAACCTCAGCAGGCTTGGTCATCCTTGCGTCGGCTTTTGCCAACGTTGCACAGGCGCAAACGCCCGCCAAACCGCCGCAAGCGCAGGCCTGGATCGACGTGGCGACCTTCAGCGGCATGAGCATGCCGGGCGGCGGTGGGGCGATGGGGGCACTTGGCGGTCTGTTTGGCGGCGGTGCCTCCAAGGTGACGTTTCCCGCAACCCAAAGCTCCAGCAGTGGCCGCGTGATGGACGTGACGTTGTCTACCCGCAACAACCCGCAGCTTGCACAAGGCCTGCACACCATCCCCAATGGGCTGCAACTGGGGCCGCAGCTCAATCTTCTGGCACCTCAGGGAGCGCGGGCTGCACCGGAGCGCGATGAGCCTTATGTCGATCAGCCGCATGAAAAACCCAAAGGCCGAATCCTTCTGTACTGGGGCTGTGGTGTCACGATCCGCGCGGGTCAACCCAGGGTGCTGGACATGGCGAGCCTCAAACCGGATGACGCGGCGCGGGTGTTCATCGCCCGCAGCGCCACCCAGCGCGGTGTCCACAGTGCGCAGGGCCGGCCGCATTGGCCCAACCCGAAAGAGGGCCAGGTGCTGGCCGAGAACGCCTCGCTGGCGGGCGAACACAGCTTCAGCGCCAGCGGCGTGCCGCCTGGGTTCGCATTCAGCATTGGGCAATCCAACGATGTGATGCCCGCACTTGCGCTCCAGTCATCCGACCAAGGCGGGGCCACTGCGCTTGAATGGAATTCGCTGCCCACAGCGCGCGGCTATTTTGCCGGTGCCATCGCCTCCAAGTCTGACGCCGAAACGATCATCTGGAGCTCCAGCGAGCTGCCAGACACGGGGTTTGGCCTGTTTGACTACCAAACCAACCCCGCTGTGGACGGCTGGGTCAAAGAGCGCGTGGTGCTGGCCCCCGGCACCACCCGTTGCGCCGTGCCCAAGGGCGTGTTGCCGGGCGAAGGCGCGATGCTGCGGCTGATTGCCTACGGCCCAGAACTCAATCTGGTGCATCCGCCGCGCCCGGCCGACTCGCGCGCCGCTTGGGAGCCACAGTGGGCGGTGAAACTGCGTTTGAAGTCAATGGCCACCTCAGTTGCGGGCATGCCCTCAATGGGTGAGGCCATGAAGGCGGAATCGAACACACCTTCATCCGAACCTGCCGGTGGTGCCAAGCTGCCTGGCGCGGTGGATCTGATACGCGGCCTCTTTGGGCGCTAGACCCCTCATGCCAAAAAAATGAACCTGGGGGTTAATTTTTAACTCTGAAAACACAAAATTCATCAAATTTAAGATGTTTTAGTGCTCTAGCTCCCGTATATACTGCATAAAAAGCTATTATTATAGTAGCATTTTCAGATTCGATATGACTTGATCACCGCCGCCAGAAGTGACGTTCAAAGCCCTCTCGCAACAAGCAAAAAGCCCCGTCAGTGTGTCGCTGGCGGGGCTTCTTCAATTGATTCAAAAATCTGGTGGTGATAGGTGGACTTGAACCACCGACATCAGCAGTATGAATGCTGCGCTCTAACCAACTGAGCTATATCACCGAAGCCCCGAATTATATATTTCAGCGGCCTCCGGGCCACAAACTCCGCAGCAAGAGGCAACTCAAGCATGAAAGGCAAATTCTGGGTGATGTGCCACGCGCACTTCTCCACAATCAAGAAAAACCAGTCATTTCGATCCTGGTTGGAAGGTGGCGGCGTAA
>JANOTE010000307.1:0-2221 GCA_031416195.1 Rhodoferax sp. | reverse complement strand
TGCGGTGTCTGATGCCGACCTTGATGGCGCTCTGCACAGTGACGTATTGGCTCAGACTTTGACCCGCATTACGGGTTTGCCATTTGCCAGCCCAACTAACCGCCGCTCAAAGCTGTTCAACGGGCTTCGGTTCGTGTCCAGCCAAGACGGGCAGGCCATCGCAAGCTGGGGCGGCTACAGCACACGGGGGCGGCTGGCGGCGTGGCTGCTGCGCGGCATCGACCAATCTCGCATCGCGTCGTATCGGGCAAATTAAGGCGGCTTGACCCGGTTGCTCACCCGAGTACAGTCTCGCTATTGAAACTTCTGCCAAGTGTACTTCCCCAAAGGCCCGTATGTCCAACGCTGCAAGCCCAGAAAATCCGCAAGACCCGTCACTTGCCACCCCCAGCCGCAGAATCGATCAACTGCTGGCCCACTATGGCGAAAGTCATACCCACCCCATCAATGAGATGATTCATTACATCGCCATTCCGCTCATCGTGTTCAGCCTGATCGGGTTGCTTCATTCGATTCATTCCAACCTTTCACTGATTGTTATTGGCGCCAGTGTGATGTACTACGCCCGGCTTTCCAACATTTTCATGATAGCGATGACCCTTTCGGCGTCGGTGATGCTCTACATCGCTGGCTTGATGGGCACGGCACTGCTGCCCATCAGCATTGGCCTCTTTGTCGTTTCATGGATTTTCCAGTTCATTGGGCACAGGATTGAGGGCAAGAAGCCGTCATTCCTGGAAGATTTGCAATACCTGCTGATCGGGCCGCTGTTTGTACTGTCAAAACTGTTTTTGAAGCTGGGGATCAAGTGGTAGCTGCGGGTATTTTCTAAGCTATTACCCTTATAGATATTGATGGAACTTCTGATATTGGCACTCTATCCAACAGAGTGCTAATATTCTGATCTTGAAACAAGGAGTTCTGCAATGACCTATTCCGCTACCCTCGCCCCTGCCCCGTTTGGCGCTGCGTTGGCCGTGGCCAACCCGTGGTCAGTGGTGCCCTCACTGGGCAATTTGGATGCTTACATCAGCGCCGCCAATCGTCTGCCGATGCTAACTTTGGACGAAGAGCAATCATTCGCGCGCAAACTGCGGGTCGATAACGATCTTGAGGCTGCCGGTAAGTTAGTGCTATCTCACTTGCGTTTGGTGGTGTCGATCTCACGCCAGTATTTGGGCTACGGCCTGCCGCATGGTGATTTGATTCAGGAGGGCAATGTCGGCCTGATGAAGGCCGTCAAGCGCTTTGACCCCGATCAAGGCGTGCGCTTGGTAAGTTATGCGATGCACTGGATCAAGGCCGAAATTCATGAGTACATCCTTAAAAATTGGCGCATGGTTAAGCTGGCGACCACCAAAGCGCAACGCAAGCTGTTTTTCAACCTGCGCTCAATGCGCCAGCGCTTGCAGGCTAAAGATGCGGCGGTCGATCTGGGTACCCACCGCGAGCGCCTCAGCGAAGGGCAGATTGACATCATGGCGCGCGAGCTCAAAGTCAAACGCGAGGAAGTCATCGAGATGGAAACCCGGCTTTCGGGCGGTGATGTGCTGCTTGATCCCAGCCCTTCCGAAGACGGTGAAGAAGCCTTTGGCCCGATCACTTACCTGGCAGATACCACGCATGAGCCTACGGCGATGATCGAGTCGCGCCAGCGTGATGTGCTGGCCTGTGATGGCATCGCCCTTGCACTGGATGCTCTGGATGAACGCAGCCGCCGCATCGTGCAGGAGCGCTGGCTCAAGGTGAATGACGACAGCACCGGCGGCATGACGCTGCATGAGCTGGCCTCTGAATACGGCGTGAGCGCCGAGCGCATTCGCCAAATCGAAGTGGCGGCCATGAAGAAGATGAAGAAGACGCTGACTGAATATGCTTGATCACGACGATCGGCAGGATGTAACCCAACCCGAGCCGAAAGTTGTCTGGAGCAACACAGTCCGCTTCGTTTCAATCAGTTATTCACCTTGACGCTGAAACTGACCTGCCCGGTCGAGGTCGAATTCAAGCTGCCACTCAGTTGCCATTGAATCGAGCCAACGCCCGCCAGTGCAGGCTGGGTGCCCACCGTGCAAGTGGTGAGCGCAGCGGGCAAAGCGCCGCAATTGGCGGCAACAAAATTGGTGTAAGCGGGGGTCGCGTCGCTGATGATGATGTTGCTGATGGGTGTGCTGCCGTTGTTCGTGTAAGTGATTGTGTAGGTGATGGTCTCGAGCGGTGA
>JANOTE010000306.1:0-2186 GCA_031416195.1 Rhodoferax sp. | reverse complement strand
ATGGCAGCGCGCAACATGGGTGCCCCGACTACATTGACAGTCGGCTGAGAAACAGTTGCCGCACGCGCCGGGCCGCTTGGGCAGCCAATGGCTCGCTGCCATGCACAAAGCGGATATGCGCACGCTCACCGATCAAGCAATCTCTGGCTTCGGCAGGCAATTGCAGATCAAACTGAAACACGCGGTTGAGCGCACGGATCTGCTGCGGGTTGCTGACATCGGCTGCGATCAGCCCGCCGCCCGCCAGTGTCAAGGCGTTTGACGGAACCATGTCTTGCCCGGCTGGAACCTCTCGTAAAACCGTGGCCTGCCACTTGGTTCGCACATCACCGGCCAACTTGACCTCGATCCGCGTGAGTCGCGATCGAACGAGATCAATGTCGTCCTGGGTCACCACCGCACGGACTGTTGGAGGCTGCTGCGTGACCAGATGCCCGATCGTCTCGCCCTTCTTCAGCCACCGTCCCGGGAGATCATCGGATCGTGGAATCTGCGCTTGCCCGTCCCGTGAAGCCACGATCACCAGCCTGGCGAGTCGAGCTTCGGAATGGGCCAGCTTGTCCTGCGCCTGCTGATGGGCCTGCGCCTGCACCGCCGCTGCCACGCGGCTTCGACTCACGGAGTTATCAGAGTGCCGATCCGCCAGGGCGGACAGGAAGCTTCGCTGAGTGCGAATCTCAGCAGCCGCCGAAGTCTCAACGTCGACAGCCAGACTGTCATTCACCAGCACCGCCACGGGTTGCCCAACACGAAGCGCCTGTCCGGTCGATGCATGAACACTCGCAACAAATCCCGCCTCTTCTGCGCGCAGCTGTGCGTCCTCGTCCGGCCACACCAAGCCTTCCGCATAGGTTGAGTGCGGGGCTGGTATCGCCATCGTGAGCACCGCAGCAGCACTGACAACAGCCGACACAATCGCCACTGGCCTGAAACGCCGACCAGCCAATTCAGGCGAGCTGACAAGGTAATGCGCCCCCTTGACAAGGGGCCACACGACCAGGGTGGTCAGACTCCAAAGACCGATCGCCAACCCGATCAGCGCAAACTCCTGCCCCAGGTAGAGCGCAATGCCAATGGAGATCGCGATGCGGTAGACCAGCGACACCGGCGCATAGGCAACCAGCCAACGCAGTTCTCCAGGGGTCGCGTTCGCAGCGGCGGCTGTCTTGAGGCCGAACGCATGGTGTCGGACCAGCCACTTCCAGTGGTCGTTGCTGCGCTGGGCGAGATTGGGAACCTCGATGATGTCGCACAGAACATAGTAGCCATCGAACCGTAGCAGTGGATTCCCATTGAACAGCAGCGTCGAGACACCCCCGATGACCATGACACTGAAGAGAACTGAGCGCGCAAAGCCAGGTTCGACAAGCAACCAGAGCCCCAAGGCCAGAGCGCCGAGCAGCAGCTCCATCATCATTCCTGCAGCTGCGACCAATGCGCGCTGCCACTTGCTTGCGAAGGCTGCGCTTCCTGATGCGTCCACATAGGGCACTGGCATGAACACCAGAAACATCAGGCCCATGTCGTGCACCTCGGCTCCGAAGGCCTTGGCCGCGCAGGCATGGGCAAACTCGTGAAGGAGCTTGACCACGGGGTAGACCAGCAGCATCGTCAGCAGGCTTGATGCCGAGAGCAGTTGATCGACAGAGTTATTGGTCAGCGCCTGCCAATGCATCAGCGCTGCAACACCCGCCGGCAACATGATCAAGACCCAGATCATCAGGCCCGCAGGCGTGAAGATCCACTGCCAGAGTGGTTGGGTGCGGCTGAGCAACCCGTCGGGATCAATCAACCGAAAGCGAATGGAAAGCGGGTTTGTCAGATTGCGCTTCCAGACCTGCGCCCGACGCTTGTCTCGACGAGCGATCAGTTCATCCAGATCTGGCATGGCGTCGCTGACCAGGGCATCAGCTGCATGCAGTTGGGCAAGAAGCTGGACCAGTTCGGTTTGCGGCGCTGCATCAGCGCCCAGCGCATCCAACGATGCTTGCCAGAGGTCTTCAACTGTGCGCTTGCCGTCCATGCGCGCCACGACGTGCCACGCTTGCGGCGTCAGGCGATGCGTGCGCTGCGTCAGAGAGTCAAACAGCACGTACCACACCTGAGCTCGGAAGGTCTGTCGCCGGGCTTGAATGTGGTCAGCAAGCCTGATTCTCACGCCAGCGATGCGGTACCAGTCAGCGGAT
>JANOTE010000305.1:0-3001 GCA_031416195.1 Rhodoferax sp. | reverse complement strand
GGCGCGACAGTGCGCATCGTGTGCCCCGACGTGGTGGGCCGTGGCCAAAGCGACTGGCTCAAAGACCCCATGGGCTATCAGATTCCCAACTACGCGGCTGACATGCTGGCTTTGTTGGCCCAACTCAAACCCACCACTTTGGACTGGGTGGGCACCAGCATGGGCGGTTTGATTGGCATGGTGATTTGCGGCCAACCCGGTCTGCCGCTACCCGTGCCGGTTCGCAAACTGGTGTTGAACGATGTCGGCCCTACGATCCAATGGCAGGCGCTGCAACGCATCGGTCAATACCTGGGCAACGCGCCGCGTTTTGAGTCGCTGGAGCAGGCAGCGCAGGCGATGTGGGTGATCTCCACCGGCTTTGGCCCGCACACGCCCGAGCAGTGGCTGGCGCTGTCGCGGCACATGGTCAAGCCAGTAAACGATGCGCAAGGTGGCGTGGCCTTGCATTACGACCCGGCCATCGCCGTGCCGTTTCGCACCGTGACGCAAGAGTCTGCCGCGCAGGGCGAGGCCGCGTTGTGGCAGCTCTATGACAACATCCAAGCCGCCACCCTGCTGTTGCGTGGCGCGAATTCCGACTTGCTCTCGCGCGAGACGGCACAGATCATGACGCAGCGCGGCCCTAAGGCGCGGTTGGTCGAATTCGACGGCGTGGGCCACGCACCGACGCTGATCGCGCCAGACCAGGTGCAGACCGTGGCAGATTTTCTGCTGAAGACGTGAGTTGAGCCATTTCAGCTTTAAAATTAACCTGGGAGTTAATTTTTTAGCGAAAATTGTGAAAATATCAAAAATTATTTATAAAAAAGTGCTTTAGCCCTCGTATAACATACATAAACAGCTACATAATATATAGCAAATGAAGCTAATGCATGCGGATGTGGCTCACAACGGTAAAGAGATCGAACGCGAAATTGAACGCGCCCGGGCTTTCGCCCAGCCTTTAATCGCCCAGGAGACGCTGGACACGGGCGAAAACACGCTGGCCCATGCTGATGCAGTTAGCCGCATCCTGCAAGACATCGGCGGCTCGGTGGCGATGCAGGCATCAAGCTATTTGGTCTACGCCTGTGAGCACTTGAACAAGCCCGCTGACGTGATTGCCAAGGCGTTTGGCGAGAACTTGGCCACCTTGGCGGTCGAGACCAACCAGCTCGTCAAAGTGCAGCGCATGGCGCGCATCGCCCAGGCCACTGATGGACGCACGCCCAGTGCCAACCCTATGGCGCAAACAGCCGCCGCGCAGACCGAGAACGTGCGCAAGATGCTGCTGGCCTTCTCCAAAGATCTTCGCGTGGTGATGCTGCGCCTGGCTTCGCGCCTGCAAACGCTGCGCCATTTTGCAGCGACCAAAATGCCGGTCGCACCCAGCCTGGCGCGCGAATCATTGCAGGTGTTTGCGCCACTGGCGAATCGCCTGGGCATCTGGGAGATCAAGTGGGAGCTCGAAGATCTGTCGTTCAGGTTCTTGGAGCCAGACACCTACAAGAGCGTCGCCGTTTTGCTGGATGCGAAGCGCGTGGATCGTGAGTTGGCCGTGCAGCAATTGCAAGAGCGGGTGCGCACCGCACTGGCAGCGCAAGGCATTGCCGCCACCGTGCAGGGCCGCCCCAAGCACATCTACAGCATCGTAAAAAAGATGCGCGGCAAGTCACTCGCGTTTGAGCAGTTGTATGACATTCGCGCCTTGCGCATCATCGTGCCTGATATTCCAAGTTGCTATGCAGCATTGAGCTGGGTACACAGCGCGTTTAAGCCCGTCAACGATGAGTTTGACGACTACATCGCGCGGCCCAAAGCCAATGGTTACCAGTCGCTGCATACCATCGTCAGCGATTCAAGCAATTTACCCATCGAATTTCAGATTCGCACGCAAGCCATGCACGATCATGCCGAGCATGGCGTGGCGGCGCACTGGGCGTACAAGGAGGCGGGTGTCAAAGGCTACGCCGGTGTGTCCGCCAGCAGTGAGTACGATGCCAAGATCGCCGTGTTGCGCCAGTTGTTGGCGTGGGAGCGCGATCTGTCGGGATCGCCTGGGGATGAGTCCGGTGCTGCTGCGTTCGACGATCGCATCTACGTGCTCACGCCCGATGCCGCCATCGTCGAGCTGCCCCAGGGCGCCACCGCCGTTGATTTCGCCTACAGCGTACACACCAATCTGGGCCACCGCTGCCGAGGTGCGAAGGTCGATGGCGCGATGGTGCCACTGAACACGCCGCTTAAAAATGGTCAGACGGTTGAAGTCACCGTCGCCAAAGAAGGCGGCCCGTCGCGTGACTGGCTCAACGCCGAATTAGGTTACCTCACCAGCCATCGCGCCCGCGCCAAAGTGCGCGCCTGGTTCAACGCACAGGCCAGCCACGAAACCGTGGCCAAGGGCCGTGAAGCGGTTGAAAAACTGCTGCAACGCGAAGGAAAAACTGCCGTCAAGCTCGACGATTTGGCCGCTCAATTGGGGTTTGACGCGGCGGATGATTTGTTTGAAGTGGTGGGTAAAGACGAGTTCTCGCTGCGACAAATCGAGATGATCCTGCGCCCGCCTGAGCCTGAAATGGCGCAAGACGACGCGCCCTTGTTGAGAAAGCCGAAAAACCTGGATCCGTCCGCCAAAGGAGGTCTGCTGGTGGTGGGGGTTGATTCGCTAATGACGCAGCTCGCCAAATGCTGCAAACCCGCGCCACCCGATGCCATCAGCGGCTTCGTCACACGCGGCAAGGGTGTGAGCGTACACCGCGCCGATTGCTCCAACCTGCGCGAGATGATCGCCAAAAATGGCGAACGCGTGATTGAGGTCGCCTGGGGCGCGCGCAAGGCGACGGACGGTGCGCAAGCTGCGGTCTACCCGGTTGATGTTGCCGTTGAAGCCGCCGACCGCCAGGGCCTGCTGCGCGACATCTCGGAAGTCTTCACCAAAGAGAAGATGAACGTAATCGGCGTGCAGACCCAATCGGTCAAAGGCACGGCGTGGATGACGTTCACTGTCGAAGTCGCGGAT
>JANOTE010000304.1:0-2001 GCA_031416195.1 Rhodoferax sp. | reverse complement strand
CAAGCGATTCAAGTTCAAAGGCCCTGTGTTCGAGATTTCTGCCCTCACGCGCGAAGGTTGTGAGGCGTTGATCAAGACGATTTACAAGCACATCAAGGCGCAGCAGGTGGCTGAGGCGGCTCCGGTCGAAATTGATCCGCGCTTTGTCAATGTTGTGGCCGATGATGCGTCCAAAGATGCTGAAGTTTGACGTGCTCAAAGGGGCCAAGCGCATCGTCGTCAAAGTAGGTTCCAGCCTGGTGACCAATGACGGTCGCGGCCTGGATGAGCAGGCGATTGGCGAGTGGTGTCGGCAGATGTCGATTCTGGTCAAGGGTTCTGCAAACCAGGCCAGCCTGGAAGTGATTATGGTCTCCAGCGGTGCTATCGCTGAGGGCATGAAGCGCCTGGGCTGGACGACGCGTCCCAAGGCGATCAATGAGCTGCAAGCCGCCGCTGCGGTGGGTCCGATGGGCCTGGCCCAGATGTACGAAACCAAGCTGCGCGAGCACGGCCTGGGCAGCGCGCAGGTGCTGCTGACGCATGCGGACTTGGCCGACCGCGAGCGCTACCTGAATGCGCGCTCCACGCTCCTGACCCTGCTCAAACTCGGCGTGCTGCCGGTGATCAACGAGAACGACACCGTAGTTAACGACGAAATCAAGTTTGGCGACAACGACACCCTGGGCGCGCTGGTGGCCAATTTGGTGGAGGCCGATGCGCTGATTATCCTAACCGATCAAAAAGGCCTGTACACGGCCGACCCGCGCAAAGATGCCGCCGCCCGGTTCGTGACAGACGCGCGTGCGGGCGACCCTGCCTTGGAGGAAATGGCCGGCGGTGCAGGTTCAAGTTTGGGTCGTGGCGGCATGATCACTAAGATACTCGCGGCCAAGCGTGCAGCGGGCTCAGGTGCGTCCACCGTGATCGCCTGGGGCCGCGAACCTGATGCGCTGCTTCGGCTGTTGCAGGGCGAGGCGATCGGCACCTTGCTGGTGGCTCAGACGCAAAAGAAGCAGGCGCGCAAACAATGGATTGCCGACCACTTGCAGCTTCGCGGAGCCATCACGGTCGATGCCGGCGCGGTGGTCAAACTGCAACGCGAGGGTAAAAGCCTGTTGCCGATTGGCATGACGGCAGTGGAGGGCGATTTTTCACGCGGTGACGTGATTGCGGTGCGCGACCCAGCGGGCTTTGAGATAGGGCGCGGGCTGGCCAATTACGCCAGCGCGGAGGCGCGCCTGATTTGCCGCAAGCCCTCGGGCGAGATCGAAAGCCTGCTGGGCTACTGCGCCGAGCCGGAGATGCTGCACCGGGACAATTTGATCCTGTCGGCTTTGACTTGAAGTTACGGGGGGTGCGTGATTGGCACGGCATGCAAAGGCGAATCGCTCGGATCTGGCTCGTAAGTCGCCCCTGGCGGCAGCTCAAAGGTGGCGCTGAGCATCGAATCATGCGCGCCGCCATGGTCATGGTCGTGGTCACGCAGGCGCGCACCCTGGCGCAAGAAGCGGGTGCGTATGTCGTAACGCGGCAAATAGCGTGACAACTCGGTCAACGCGGTCTCGTAAACCCCGCGCTTGAAGTCCACCACAGCATCCAGCGGCACCCAATAATCGTTCCACCGCCAGGCATCAAACTCTGGGTGATCAGTGGCGCGCAGATTCAAATCCCAGTCGTGACCGGTCAACTGGAGCAGAAACCAGATTTGTTTTTGGCCCTTGTAATGGCCCCGCGCATCACGGCGGATAAAGCGGTCAGGCACCTCGTAGCGCAACCAGTCTCGCGTGCGGGCAACGATGCAAACATGCTCCGGCTGGAGCCCCACTTCTTCATGCAGCTCCCGGAACATGGCCTGCTCGGGGGTTTCACCCCGGTCAATGCCACCCTGCGGAAACTGCCACGAGTGGGTACGAATGCGCTTGCCCCAGAACACTTGATTTTTCTGGTTGAGCAGGACGATGCCGACATTGGGCCGAAAACCGTCCCGGTCAAGCATAATCAAACCCCAATTTTTTAAAC
>JANOTE010000303.1:0-1791 GCA_031416195.1 Rhodoferax sp. | reverse complement strand
GTGCGGCTGTAGCGCTTGGCTTGCTGCAATGCGCCGGACACATCGACGTTTTTGCGCTTGGCCTCCACCACGGCCATGGGGGTGAGGCCCTGAAACAGCACGTAGTCAGCCGAATAACCATCGCACGGCCATTCGGCAATGGCCATGTTGCGGCCCCGCTGCGGGCGGGTGCCCTTGCTATAGCGCAGGGTTGGGGTGTCGGCCTCCCAGCCCGCCTGGCGAAATTGTTCGTCGATGATGCGGCGGGTTTCGACTTCGTCCAGCTGCACTTGGGTGGCGGCGGTGGCAGCAGACCGCAAGAAGTTATTGAACTGCGCGGCGGGCGCTGCCACTGCGGCGGCTTGCAATCCCTTCAATTGCTCGGCAAGCAGCGCCTTGTCTTTGTCGGACTCGGTCGCCAGTTGCTCCCAGATACCGCGCTCTTCGCTTAGGGACGATAGCTGGGTTTTGGTGGATTGCAACTCGCTGCTGACCTGCTCTTGCTGCGCCTGAAAGGTGGCAACCGCTTGGCGCAACTGGGTTAGCTCCGCGCGCAATTCAGCGCTTTCATCTGACGGTGCTTGGGGCGGCACAAAGGGGCCAGACCGATAACCCGCGTCTTTGAAAGTGCGGTGAAACCACAAGCACAGCTGCCAACAGAGCTTGAGCGTGGACAGTGCCGCCGCGTGGTCGCCCTGCAAGGCATGGTTTGCCGCGTTGCCCGTGACGCGGATTTGATCCAGGATTTGTTTGACCTCCTTGGGCAGCACGCCTTCACCTTGCAGACGACGAATCAGCTCGTATTGCGATTCTTCCGGGTTGGCGTAGAGGCCGGTGCGCGCTGCCAATGACTGGGCCAATAGCTCGGACAACTGGCGCAGCTTGAGCAGGCTGGTGTTGGGGTCTTCTGCAAAGTACCGCTCTGCCAAGGCCCCCAAACGCCACAGCTGCGCCTCATAGGCGTGCAGCATGTCAAAGTTGGAGCGGATGTCGGTTTTCATGTGGCTAGGTCACTGATCCATGTGCGTTGGAGATATGGCCTGACAGCCGGAGATTCTGCCCGCAAATACTGACTCCCCACCCACCCCAATCACCAACCGCTGCGTAGCCCGCGTCGCCGCCACATAAAACACCCGCGCGGCTTCCTGCTCGTCTTCACCCTTCGCAGGCATATGCCCCACGCCGGGCAGTGCCACCACGGGGAACTCTAGGCCTTTGCTGACCTTCATGTCATCACGCATCATCCAAGTCCCCCAGCAACACCCCGCGCCGTGCCAGCCGTTCGCGCGCTTCGAGCAAAGCTGCATGCAGCTTTGCTCCAGCTTCGCTTTGGGTGGCAGTTCGGTCCAGTATTCGGTCACGGTGATGTCAATTCACTCATGTCCCACCATGCTTTTCCTTCCAAGCAGCAAACACCAAAGGCCTGATACCAAACCGCACCGCATTCCCGGGGTGCAAGGCAGCAAACTCTTGCAGCACCAGTTGGGTGAAATGGGCCGTATCGGGCCCGGCAACCGTGGACGGTAGCCTGGCATTCACGATGGCAATGGTCACGGCCTCGTCGTTTTGGATAATGGCAGCCACCACGTCGCTCAAGGCCTGGCGATAGCGCAGGCGAAAAATATCGGGCGGCACCAGGTTCTGCTTGACTGCCACGTATTGCTGGCATGAGCGCTCGTAGGCCCAGACGAAAACGTCACGTAGCAGCTCGATGCGATTGAGTTCGTACACACCAATCATCGCATCCACATAGGCCTGTTGCGGCACGTCGATGAAGGATAGCGGGCACAGATTGTGGCGAATGAGCGGAAT
>JANOTE010000302.1:0-2342 GCA_031416195.1 Rhodoferax sp. | reverse complement strand
TTCGTGGGCGATTTCCATTGTCAACAGCGCGTCTTTGGCACGGGTGCGCAGCTCGTTGACGGTATCTTCGTCAAAGCTCTCGATTTCCAGCATCTCCTGCAAGGGCACATACGCTACCTCTTCCAAGCTGGTAAAGCCCTCGGCAATCAGGATGTCAGCGATTTCTTCGTCCACATCGAGCTTTTCCATAAACAGCTTGCGGCCCGAGTCAGTTTCGGTTGCCTGCTTTTGGGCCGACTCGGCGGCATCCATGATGTTGATTTTCCAGCCAGTCAGTTCAGAGGCCAGCCGCACATTTTGACCGCCACGACCAATCGCAATCGCCAGGTTTTCTTCATCAACGACGACATCCATCGCGTGGCGCTCTTCGTCCACGACGATGCTGGAAACGTTGGCAGGTGCCAGCGCACCAATCACAAACTGCGCCGGGTCTTCGCTCCACAACACAATGTCAACGCGCTCGCCGGCCAGCTCGGTGGTCACGCCATTCACGCGGGTGCCGCGCACGCCGACACAGGTGCCAATCGGGTCTACCCGCTTGTCGTGCGAGAGCACGGCGATTTTGGCGCGCGAGCCAGGGTCGCGCGCGCAGGATTTGATCTCCAGCAGACCCTGTTCGATCTCAGGCACTTCACTGCGAAACAGCTCGATCATGAATTCAGGAGCAGAGCGCGACAAAATGATCGGCGCACCGCGCAGCGTCAAGTCCACTTCCATGATCATGGCGCGAACCCGGTCGCCCGAACGCAGGTTTTCTTTCGGGATCATCTCGCCACGGCGCAAGCGGCCTTCCACGCGGCCACTCTCCACAATCACATCACCTTTGTCCATGCGCTTGACGGTGCCGACAAAAATATTGTCGCCACGTGACATGAAATCATTAAGCAGCATCTCGCGCTCGGCATCACGGATTTTTTGCAGAATGACCTGCTTGGCCGCCATCGCCCCAATGCGGCCGATCGGCACTGATTCAATCGTCTCTTCGATGTACTCATCGACCTCAATGTCGTCGATCTGCTCTTTGGCTTCAAACAGCAAAATTTCCTGATCAGGCAGTTGCAGGCCCGCCTCATCGGGCACTACATGCCAGCGGCGGAATGTCTCGTAGGCGCCCGTGTCGCGATCAACCGCGACGCGGATGTCCACATCGCCTTGGTGCAATTTCTTGGTGGCCTGGGCCAGCGCGGCTTCCACCGCCGCAAAAACGACATCCCGCTCCACGCTTTTCTCGCGTGAGATGGCTTCGACCAGCATTAACATTTCGCGATTCATGCCATGACTCTCCTATATCAGTCTCAATCTAAATCTCAATCTGCTGTGAGCGGTGTGTCATCCTTGACACCCCGGCCCTTGAAACTCACGATAGGCGCCAAACGCGCCTCCCGTATCTCGTCCAGCGTAAAACCCAAGGCGTGCAGCGGTGCAGGTAATTTCTTTTTGCTGACGCGAGCCCCTGGCTTGGCGGCAGGCTCGTCGCTCCAGACGATTTGCCAACACGCCGACGCATCTTCAGCCCCACCCGCAGACCCCCTATCGTCAACCCCTGCAACCCGCTCCAGCGTGCCACGAAATTTCTTGCGTGTGGCGTTGACTTGCCCGCCTGCGACCGCTGCGCCTATCGGCGCTTTGAGCGACACATCAATCACGTGACCGACGAACCGCTCGAAATCCTTTTCATGCCGCAATGGGCGATCAATACCCGGCGAAGACACCTCCAGCCGCTTGTACTCAGCCCCTTCCACTTCCAGTACAAACTGCAGCTGGCGCGTGACCTTTTCGCAATCTTCGACCGTTACGAAAAGTTCAGCAAACTGCTCGGGCATCACCCCTGTGATGGCATCTGATGCATGCACGTCAGACTTCCAAGGCAGATCAATAGTGATGCGCAGCAAACCGCCTGCTGAGCGCTCGATCTCCACCAGGTCGTAACCTAAGCCGGCTACGGTTTGCTCTACGATTTCCTGAACTGCCACTGATGCCCTTGCTCCGAATCAACCGTCAGACTGAAAAACAATCGCCAAAAAAAAACGGGCGGTAGATACCCGCCCGTTTGGTCGTGAACTTCGGATTATATCCGAAATCAGTGTGACGCGGCCATCAAAGTTCGTGTGTAGGCATGCACAGGGGCTTGCAGCACTTGTGCCACCGTACCGGATTCCACAATGTCGCCCTCCCGCATCACCATGACGTGGTGTGCCATTGCGCGAATGACGGCCACATCGTGGGTGATCAGCAAATAGCTTAAACCGCGTTCCCGTTGCAAGCGTTGAAGCAACTCCAACACTTGCTTTTGAATCGTCACGTCCAGTGCGCTGGTCGGCTCATCAAGCACCAGCAATTTC
>JANOTE010000301.1:0-17820 GCA_031416195.1 Rhodoferax sp. | reverse complement strand
CTTCTCTGCGCTGCCAGTGCCCACGCAGGCAGCCTTCAAGTAAGCGTGATCGACAAAGACGGCAAGCCCACGCCCGACGCGATTGTTATCGTGACCCCCACCACAAAAGGTGTCGCCAAAAACCACCACCGATGCAGGCCTTGATCAACCAGGAAAAGATGCAGTTCATTCCGGCAATGACGGTGGTATCTGCCGGAGCGAAAGTTCGCTTTGCCAACAACGATGCCTGGGATCACCACGTGCGCATGTCCAGCGTGGGCCTGGCTCCACCGGCTACTGCGGATGGCATCACGAAGGAGAACGGTTTCGCGCTGCGCCTTGAAGGTAAATCCGAAGGCAAACCGCCGAAGTCAACCGAAGTCACGCTGGACCGCCCCGGTGCCATTGGCGCAAATCTACTGGGCTGCTTCATTCACGGCTCGATGAGTGGCCATGTGTGGGTGGCCGATTCACCGTGGACGGTCAAGACCGATGCCTTGGGTGTTGCCACGCTCGAAGACGTGCCAGACGGTGCCGCCACGATCAAAGTCTGGCATTCGGCGCAACTGGTAGATCTGAAGCCACAGACCGTGACGCTTGGTGCCGCCCCGGCGAAGGTCACCGTTCAACTTGAAGTGGTGCCACGGCGCAGGCGGGGTTGAGCCGTATTTGCTGAGTGGCGACGGCCTGAGCCGTTGTCACAGGCAGGTCATGCAGCGTTTGTAGAGTTCGGGGGGTCGATAACCCCTTGAATTTCTAACTGAATGGGCAGGCCACCATGAACCTTACTTTAAGGCGTGCGCAAGACACGCACCGTGCAATTTCGTTCGCTGACAACCTCCCCTCCATCCTCGCTACTACTGCAAGGGTCTGGTGTCTGGCCTCGCTGACCGTCCAAAAAAGTCGCTCCGCGCAGTTCGAACTGCCCTTGCGCGCACCCGTCCCAATGGCAGTGCCGATTGCATTGCCAAAAAAACCGAATGACGTGCTGACCGATGCTCCGATTGAAGTGCGTGGGCGCTCGGGCATCGCCGTGTCATGGGCCAAAACCAATGATGAAGTCAGGCAGGCCCAGCGCCTGCGTTTCAATGTTTTCGCGAAAGAGATGGGCGCTCGCCTGGATACCACCTCGCCGGGCCACGACGTGGATCGGTTTGACAGTTATTGCGAACATCTGCTGGTGCGTGATGTCGCAACCCGCGAAGTGGTAGGCACCTACCGCGTGCTGACTCCCGCGCAGGCCAAGCGTGCGGGCGGCACTTACACCGATACCGAGTTCAATCTGGAGCGCCTGCAGGTGCGCCGTGAGCGCATGGTGGAGTTGGGGCGAAGCTGTGTCCACAAAGACTACCGACAGGGGGCGGTCATCATGGCGCTGTGGGGGGCTTTGGCCGAGTTCATGGTGCGCAACAAGCTCGACATCATGATTGGCTGTGCCAGCATCCCGATGCTGCACAACGGTGTGGTCGGTGGCGATGTGGCATCCAGCATCTGGAACAAGGTCAGCCAGCACCACCTGGCACCCCTTGCCGAACAGGTTCAGCCACGGCTGCCTTTGCCGGTTGAGCAGTTCAACAGCCTGCTTGATGTCGAGCCACCGGCCTTGATCAAAGGCTATTTGCGCCTGGGAGCGAAAGTGCTGGGGGCACCGGCCTGGGATCCTGATTTCAACACCGCAGATTTACCCATGATGATGTGCATCAACGAGCTGCCCCCTCGCTACCGAAAACACTTTCTGGGCGCGTGATGCGATCCGCGTTTTCCCCATGCCTGGCTGGCCCGCCCATTGCGCACGGGCAACGCACGCAACCAATCGCGGGCTTAATAACCGTCGCTTCTTGACGCTGACTTTGTACCGTCACAAAATGGACATTTTCAATGGTCACAATCAGCAACCTTCAAAAGCAAACGGTCATTGAATTGTCACACCCCGAAATCATCAACAACGAGATCAAGTCGGGCGAGACGCTGCCAAAGACCAGTCCAACGGGCCTGGGGGTGCTACAGCTTCTTGACCGCGACCACAGCATTCTGGCCTTCAATGAACGGGTGTTGTCATGGGCGTACCGCAAGGAAGTGCCGTTGCTGGAGCGCCTGCGTTACCTGTGCATTGTCTCGTCCAACCTGGATGAGTTTTTTGAGGTGCGGACTGAACCGCATGTCGATGCTTTTCAAAGTGCTGTCCTACACGGCACCTACACCGCAAAGTCGTTTGAGCAGCTTGCCGCCAGCGCATCAGCGCTGGTGAACCGCCAGTACAGCTTGTACAACGATGCGATCATGCCAGCCCTCGCGCGCGTTGGCATTCGCGTCATGTCGCACGGGGAGCGCGATGCAGCCCAGCGCAAGTGGGTTCAACAGTACTTTGAGCGCGAGGTGCGTCCGTTGTTGATTCCAGTGGGGCTTGATCCCGCTCACCCCTTCCCACAGGTTGCCAACAAGTCGCTCAACTTCATCGTGCGTCTGGGCAAAACTGATGCGTTTGGACGTGCCAATGAAATCGCCATCGTGAAAGTGCCCCGCGTGCTGCCTCGGTTGATCGCCTTGCCATCACGTTTGGGCAATGGGCAGCGGTTGTTTGTGTCGCTGTCCAGCGTGATACGGGCGCATGTGGCAGAGCTGTTTGCTGGCCGTGAGATGGTTCAGTTTTCGCAGTTCCGGGTGACGCGCCATTCCGATTTGGCGGTGGATGAAGAAGATGTGAAGAACCTTCGAACCGCTTTGCGCAAGGGCCTGCAGTTGCGTCACTATGGCCAGGCGGTGCGCATCGAAGTGTCAGCGGGGTGCTCGGATTTTCTGGCGCAGTACCTGCTCAAGGAGTTCGATCTGCCTGCGCCAGCCTTGTACCGGGTACACGGCCCGGTGAACCTCGCGCGCATGGCGCAACTGATTGACCTGGTGAATGATCCCGCTTTGTGTTTTGCGCCGTTTCAGCCCGCCACGCCTGCCCATTGGTTGGCCAACCTCTCAATTTTTGACCAACTCAAGCAGCGCGATATTCTCATTCACCAGCCGTTTGAAAGTTTTGAGGGCGTGTTGGACTTTCTGCGCGCAGGCGTGACGGACCCCAATGTACTGGCCATCAAGCAGACCATTTACCGCACCGGCACAGACTCCACATTGATGGACTTGCTGCGCGAAGCGGTGCGCCGCGGCAAAGAGGTGACGGTGGTGGTGGAGCTCAAAGCCCGCTTTGATGAAGAGGCCAACATCAACTGGGCGGAGATGCTCGAATCCATTGGTGCGCAGGTTTTGTATGGCGTGGTGGGCTTGAAAACGCACGCCAAGATGCTGCTGCTGACGCGCCGCGAGGGCAATCAGCTCAAGCGGTATGGCCATCTGTCAACCGGCAACTACAACCCGCGTACGGCGCGCCTGTACACCGACTTCAGCCATCTCACAGCAGACCCGCAGCTGACCCAGGACATGGAGCATGTTTTTGTGCACCTGGCCAGCCAGAACCGGCTGCCCCGCCTCAAAGACATGTGGATGGCGCCGTTTGACCTGCATCGCAAGTTGATGGCAAGAATCGAGTCCCTTGGCAACGCAGCACAGGCGGGTGAGTCCACCCGAATCATTGCCAAGATGAATGCCTTGACCGACGAGGCGCTGGTGCGCACGCTGATCAAGGCGGGCATGCAGGGTGTGAAGATCGACCTGATCGTGCGCGGTGCCTGCACCTTGCCAGCGGGCCTGCCAGGGGTGACGGACAACATCAGGGTGCGCTCGGTGATCGGGCGTTTTCTGGAGCACTCCAGGGTTTTCTACTTCCGCCAGGGCGAAGAAGAGGCACTGTACCTTGCCAGTGCCGACTGGATGAACCGCAACATGATGCGCCGGGTGGAGCTGGCCTGGCCGGTGAAAGACCCGGTGTTGCGCCAGCGGGTGGTTGACGAATGTCTGGTTGCATACCTACACGACGATGTGGACAGCTGGAACCTGCGCCCGGATGGCACTTATGAGCAGGCCCATGGCGCTAAATCAAGCAAGTCCAGCAGCACAGGCAAACCCGGCAAATCAGGCCACAGCGCCCAAGCCGCATTGGCCGCGCGCTACGGCGTGGTGGCCGCCAAGCCAATCCTTGGCAGCCCCGCCCGCAGGCCCCGAAAGCAGCGATGAGGTGCCTATGGATTTAATCCTCTGGCGTCATGCAGAAGCGCATGATCTGGCCGATGGGCAGGACGATCTGAAGCGCGACCTGACCAGCCGGGGCGAAAAGCAGGCCACCCGCATGGCGAGCTGGTTGGACCGGCAGTTGCCCGATGGTGCCCGCATCCTGGTCAGCCCGTCACGGCGTACCGAACAGACCGCGCAGGCACTGCACCGCAAATTCAAGCTTCGCCCGGAGTTGGCACCCGATGCCACGGTTGAGCAACTGTTGCAGCTGGTGCAGTGGCCGCTGGCAAAGCACCCGGTGGTGGTGGTGGGCCATCAGCCCACTTTAGGCCAGACGATTGCGCACTTGCTCGGTTTGCCGTTGAACGAGGTGTCGGTCAAGCGCGGTGCGATCTGGTGGCTGCGTTACCGTGAGCGCGAGGCCGGTGCGCAGACGGTGGTGGTGACGGTGCAGTCGCCCGAAGTGATGTAGCGTTTTGCAGCAGCCTGACCGTTTATTGATCGGTCAAATTTAACGACCAACGCGTCTTTTGCCATGCGATTACTTCTTCGTTGAGTAAATGTGCGGATTGGGGAAAGGTCAGCGCCCAGCCACGGCGCAGGGCCAGCGTGACCTCCTGCGGCTTCGATGCGTCAACCGACAGACGCAGGCCGTCGGTGTTCGGGTCGCGCCGTGCATGGCACAGGATCACGGCCAGGCGCAGGCACATCAGCTGCAGGATTAACACCTCGTCATCAAAGTTCACCTCCAGCTTGCGCAGCTTGCCGCGATGCCCCAGCACCAGTTGGCTCAGGCGATGCAACTGCGACAGCACCAGGCCCACCACATCGGCGTTTTCAAGGATGTAGGCACCATGCTTGTGGTAGTCGCTGTGGGAGATCTGGATGCCGATTTCATGCAGTTGGGCGGCCCAGTCGAGTTTGTGCAGATGGGCCTGGCGGTCGGCGTCGGATTGGAGGGGCCGAGCGGTTTGAAGCTGCGAGAAAAAGGAGGTGGCGACGCGGGCAACCCGGGCGGCTTGAAGTGGGTCGACCGCGAAGCGTGTCGCCAGGCGCTTGATTGATATGTCCGGAAGGTTGGTCTGATGCTGCTGGCTGCCCATCAGGTCGCAAATCAGGCCGTGGCGCAGGCCACCGCTGGCAAGCTTGAGGTGGTCAATCTGCAACAGGTCAAACACCGCGCGAAGGATGCTCAAGCCCCCGCCGATGATCGGGCGACGGTCGTCCTTCATGCCCGCGATATGCAGACGGTCTGCGCTATGGGCTTGCAGCAGGGTTTGCAGCATCCAGTCCAGCCCTTCGCGGCTCACCGAGCCTGCGGGCCAGCCAGCGGCGGCCAGCACATCGCCCACCGCGCCCACCGTGCCCGCTGAGCCGTAGGCCACGTCCCAAGTGTCTTTTTGCAGCGTGTTGAGCGCCTCATCCAACACCGCTTTGGCGGCGATTTCGGCCATTTGAAAGGCATTGGCGGTGAACTGGCCTTGCGGGAAATAGCGCGTTGACCAGGCGATGCTGCCCACGCGATACGACTCCATCACGGTCGGCTCCACGCCCTGGCCCAAAATCAACTCGGTAGACCTGCCGCCAATGTCCAGCACCAGACGGCGCTCATTTGAAGGCACCAGCAATTGCGCCACGCCCTGGTAAATAAGCCGGGCTTCTTCGCGGCCTGAAATCACATCGATAGGGAAGCCCAAAACTTTGTTGGCCTGACTTAAAAAGTCATCCCGGTTACGGGCCTCGCGCAGGGTTTGGGTCGCCACCGCCCGCACCTCGGTGCTTTTAAAGCCAGCCAGCCGCTCGCCAAAACGGGCCAGACATTCCAGCCCGCGTTGAATTGCGGCAGGGGTGAGGTTGCGGTTTTCATCCAGCCCGCCACCCTGGCGAACGGTCTCTTTCAAGTACTCACTGCGAAGGTACTGTCCGTGATCCACATGGCCTATTTCAAGGCGGAAACTGTTCGATCCCAAATCGACGGCGGCAAGGCGGGTGACATTTTGCATGGGCTGTTTGGACGCAGAGGGGTGTACTCGTGAGAGCATAGCACTGGCGTTCGACAGCGCGTGGCGGTGGCTTTGACAGGCTGGCATGAATGGGCTAAAAATTAACCTGTAGGTTAATTTATTGTAAAAAATAGTCGACTTTGGCTATTTTTTTGAGTATGTTAGGCCTCTAGCTCCCGAATAATATACACAATTAGCTATATAAATAATAGCTTTTAACTTGATTCGATGGGCGTGCGTTTCAAGTCCTTTTTTGTCACACCGTTGTCACATAACTGATTTACATTTTTACCAGTCAACTTCCTGTTGAGCGGCTTCCTGGCATTCCATTGATATCCAATTCCGAAAGGTTTTCCCATGAAATTCAACTTCAATTCCACGCTGATCAGCTTGGCGGCTATCGCTGCCCTGGCAGGTGCAAGTGCGGTATCCGCGCAAGAAATCACCGGCGCTGGTGCGACTTTCCCGGCGCCGATTTACGCCAAATGGGCGGCTGATTACAACAAGGCCACGGGCGTCAAAATCAACTACCAGTCGGTCGGCTCCGGCGCTGGCATCAAGCAGATTGACTCCAAAACTGTTGACTTTGGCGCGTCCGACATGCCGCAGACCGACGAGGTGCTCAAGGCCAAAGGGCAAATGCAGTTCCCGGCCGTTATTGGCGGCACGGTGCTGGTGATCAATATCAAGGGCATCGCGCCCGGCCAGATGAAACTGGACGGCCAGGTGCTGGGCGACATCTTCCTGGGCAAAATCACCCAATGGGACGATGCCGCTATCAAAGCGCTGAATCCCGGCCTGCCCTTGCCCAACGCTGCGATTGCGCCAGTGCGCCGCGCCGATGGCTCAGGCACCACCTTCAACTTCACCAACTACCTGAGCCGCGTCCACCCCGAGTGGAAGGCCAAGGTGGGTGAGGGCACAGCCGTGAACTGGCCGGTGGGCGCTGGCGGCAAGGGCAATGAAGGTGTGGCCGCGTTCGTGAACCGCCTGCCCAACTCGATTGGCTATGTTGAATACGCCTACGTAAAGCAGAACAAGATGACCTACACCCTGCTGAAAAACAGGGAAGGCGTGTTTGTGGCACCAGATGATGAGACGTTCAAGGCTGCCGCTGCGGGAGCCGACTGGAACAAGAGTTTCTATCAGCTCATCACCGACCAGCCTGGCAAAGACTCCTGGCCCATCTCTACAGCAACCTTCATCCTGATGCAACTCAAGCAGGACAAGCCTGCCAATGCCACAGAGGTGTTCAAGTTTTTTAGCTGGGCTTACAAAAATGGGGCCAAGACTGCAAGTGATCTGGACTATGTGCCGATGCCTGCCAACGTAATTGGCACCATCGAGAAAGCCTGGAGCCAGGTGACGGATGCGTCGGGCAAACAAGTCGCACTCAAATAAATGTAGAACGCCTGTTTCTGCCAGAAAGTATTGTTAGGAGCAAAAAAAGGTGTCAACTACACTTCCGGTCAATAAAATTTCCCTTGATCAGGCAATCGAGTCTTCCGGACGTGCAATGACCAAACCTCCTCCTGTGAAAACGGCCCGTTCCGGGCCGATGGCCGACCGCATCTTTGGCTGGCTGGCCAAGGGGGCGGCGTTGTTCACGCTGTGCATCCTTGCGGCCATCCTGGTGTCGCTGACCATCAGCGCATGGCCCGCCATTGACAAATTTGGCCTGGGTTTTCTGACCAGCACCACATGGGATCCGGTCAAGAACGAGTACGGCGGCCTGGTGATGATCTACGGCACTTTGATGACGTCCATCGTGGCGCTGTTGATTGCGGTCCCCGTAAGTTTTGGCATTGCCCTTTTCTTGACGGAAATGTCGCCCGCCTGGCTCAAGCGGCCCTTGGGCACCGCCATCGAGTTGCTGGCCGCCGTGCCCTCCATCGTCTACGGTATGTGGGGCTTGCTGGTGTTCAGCCCGGTTCTGTCAACCTACGTGCAGCAGCCGCTGCAGGCCATGTTCAAAGGCGTTCCCTACATCAGCGCGCTGTTCTCCGGCCCGCCGGTGGGCATCGGCATCCTGTCGGCCGGCATTATTCTGGCCATCATGATCATTCCGTTCATTGCGGCGGTGATGCGCGATGTGTTTGAGGTGACTCCTACCCTGCTGAAAGAATCTGCTTACGGGTTGGGTGCGACCACATGGGAGGTCGTCTCCAAAGTGGTGCTGCCTTACACCAAGGCCGGTGTGGTGGGCGGCATCATGCTGGGGCTGGGCCGGGCTATTGGCGAGACCATGGCGGTGACGTTTGTGATTGGCAACTTCAACCAGCTTGATTCCCTGAGCTTGTTTCAGGCAGCCAACAGCATCACCTCTGCGTTGGCCAATGAATTCGCGGAAGCCGGTGAGGGTTTGCACCAAGGGGCGCTGATTTACCTGGGCCTCATCCTGTTCTTTATCACCTTCGTGGTGTTGACACTGTCCAAACTGCTGCTGGCGCAACTCAACAAAAGCGAAGGCAAAAAATCATGAGCACGGGTGACTCGCTCCTTCAATCTGCGGCGCTGGACGCGACACGGCAAACCAAATACGCGCAACGCAAACTGATGAACAAAGTGGCGCTGACGCTGTCACTGTTGGCGATGGCGTTCGGCCTGTTCTGGCTGTTCTGGATTCTGTTTGAGACCGTCCGGCTGGGTGTAGGCGGACTGAGCTGGGCAACCGTCACGCAGATGACCCCACCGCCCAACGACGAGGGTGGCCTTGCCAACGCCATGTACGGCTCGTTCCTGATGGTGATGCTGGCGACGTTTGTGGGTACGCCTATCGGCATCATGGCGGGCATTTATCTGGCCGAGTTTGACAGCAAGGGCTGGCTGGCCACCACCACGCGCTTTGTCAACGACATTTTGCTGTCTGCGCCCTCCATCGTCATTGGGCTGTTTGTCTATGCGGTGGTGGTGTCTCGCTTCAAGTCGTTCTCGGGCTGGGCGGGTGTGATTGCGCTGGCGCTGATTGTGATTCCGATCGTCATCCGCACCACCGAGAACATGTTGCAATTGATTCCGTCGGGCCTGCGTGAAGCCGCCTACGCACTGGGTGCGCCCAAGTGGAAAGTGATTTTGAGCATCACGCTCAAGGCTGCGCGCGCCGGTGTGGTCACGGGTGTGATGCTGGCCGTTGCCCGCATTGCCGGAGAGACGGCACCCTTGCTGTTTACCGCTTTGAGCAACCAGTTCTGGACGTCATCATTGAGCGAGCCGATGGCCAGTTTGCCAGTCACGATTTTCAAGTTCGCCATGAGCCCTTACGAAAACTGGCAGAAACTGGCTTGGGCGGGCGTGTTCCTGATCACCATGACGGTGCTGGGTCTGAACATTCTGGCGCGTATTGTGACCCGTGCGAAATAACAAACTCATTCGAGAAAAGAACCATGATTGCGACTGCTGCCATTCAAGAGACCGCAAAAATTTCAGTGAAAGATCTGAATTTTTATTACGGCAAATTTCATGCTCTTAAAAACATCAACCTTGAGATTCCTGAAAAAAAGGTCACTGCCTTCATTGGTCCTTCGGGTTGCGGCAAGTCAACGTTGTTGCGCGTCTTCAACCGCATGTTTGAGCTTTACCCGGAGCATCGAGCTGAAGGGGAGATATTGCTGGATGGCGAGAATTTGCTGACCAGCAAGAAGGACGTGGCGCTGCTGCGGGCGAAGGTTGGCATGGTGTTTCAAAAACCCACACCGTTCCCGATGTCAATTTTTGACAACATCGCGTTTGGCGTGAAGCTGTTTGAGAACCTGAATACCACCGACATGGAAGAGCGCGTGGAATGGGCGCTGCGCAAGGCGGCTCTATGGGGTGAAGTGAAAGACAAACTGCAGCAAAACGGGGCCAGCCTGTCTGGCGGCCAGCAGCAGCGGCTTTGCATAGCACGCGGCATTGCCATCAAACCTGAGGTGTTGCTGCTTGACGAGCCTTGCTCGGCACTGGATCCCATTTCCACCGCGAAAATCGAAGAGTTGATTACAGAATTGAAAAAAGACTACACCGTGGTGATCGTGACGCACAACATGCAGCAGGCGGCACGCTGTAGCGACTACACCGCTTACATGTATTTGGGTGATTTGATGGAGTTTGGCACAACCGAGCAGATGTTCTTCAAGCCGGGTCGCAAAGAGACTGAAGACTACATCACGGGTCGATTCGGCTAAACAAATGAACATGGCAAGGAACCGGGCGAAAATCTATGACTGAAAAACATCTTTCGACGCAATTTGACGCTGAGCTGACCTCGGTCTCCACCCGCGTAATGGAGCTGGGCGGGCTGGTCGAATCACAAATTCGCCAAGCCATCTATGCGCTGTCGCAATTCAGCATGGAAGTGGCGGATCAAGTGATGGCGACCGAGGATCGGGTGAATGCCATGGAGGTCGAGATTGACCGTGAACTCTCCAGCATCATCGCGCGGCGCCAGCCTACCGCACGGGATTTGCGGCTGCTGATTGCCATCTCCAAAACCACCGCCAACCTGGAGCGTGTGGGTGACGAGGCCGAGAAGATTGCGCGCATGGTGCGCTCCATCATCAACAGTGGATCGCCCAGGTCGCTGCCTTCGCTGGAGTTGCGGGTTGCGGCGGATCTGGCATCCGGTCTCTTGAACAAGGCGCTCAATGCCTTTGCGCGTCTGGACACAGCGGCTGCGTTGGCAATCCTCAAGGAAGACGATTTGATAGACCAGGAGTTCAACGGTTTTGTGCGCAAACTGGTGACCTACATGATGGAAGACCCGCGCATGATTTCGCCCAGCCTGGACTTGCTGTTTTTGGCCAAGGCGATTGAGCGCATCGGCGACCATGCCAAGAACATCGCCGAGTTCATCATTTACGTCGTCAAGGGCGAGGATGTGCGTCATACGTCGATGGAACAAATTGAATCGGTGCTGCGATGAAGCATCAACCCAGTGTCCTGATCGTTGAAGACGAGTCGGCCATCGCCGAATTGATCGCGGTGAATCTGCGGCACAACGGTTTTACGCCCACCTGGGCGGTTGACAGCGCGAGCGCCCAACGTGAGTTGGATGCCGTTTTGCCGGATGTGATCTTGCTGGATTGGATGCTTCCCGGAGAGAGCGGGCTGACGCTTGCGCGGCGCTGGCGTGCCGACAAGCGAACCAAGGCCATCCCGATCATCATGCTGACTGCGCGCGGCGATGAGGCGGATCGTGTGGCCGGCCTGGATGCAGGGGCCGACGATTACATTGCCAAGCCGTTTTCCACCAAGGAAATGCTGGCCCGAATTCGTGCGGTGCTGCGCAGGCGCGCACCCGAGCAGGTTGGTGGCATCGTGGCGTTGGGCTCCTTGTCGCTGGACTCGTCAACCTATCGGGTCGCGTTTGAAGGGCAGACTCTGAAACTTGGCCCCACGGAATTCAAACTGCTGCAATACCTAATGACACACGCCGAGCGGGTCCACAGCCGCTCGCAGTTGCTTGACAAAGTGTGGGGTGACCATGTCTTCATTGAAGAACGCACGGTGGATGTACATGTCAAACGCCTCAGGGAAGCGCTGGGTGATGCCGGAGCAATGGTTGAAACCGTGCGTGGGGCGGGCTACCGGGTGACGGCAAGGCCCGTGGCGGCAATGCCCACTGTTGCCTCAGTTGCCAGAGCAGCATCAAGGCAAGCACACGCGTGAGTTGTTCCGGTTTTTGAATCATGCACGGGCTTCACAGCGCTGAGGCTCAGCACGGCGCGCCGAGTGTGTAGCATCGGACTATGCTGACGCGCCTTTTTTCTTACCTTGCATTTCACTGGCTTGGCGCGTTGGTGGGCTGGCTGATTGCGCGGGCATTGGGCATGCAGGGTGTGACTGCGTTGATGGGTGCTTTCCTCGGGCTATTTTCTGCGGGTTTGGCCTGGGTTTTGATTGACTTGTCCCGGGCGGCGCGGGTGTTCATTTGGCTCAAGGCTGGAGAATCTTCGGGCGAAGCGGTCAGTGGTGGCTTATGGGGCGAAGTGTTCGAGCGGGTCCGCCGGCAATTGCGTTTTCGAGAGCAGCAGACGCAGGCCAGTGATACGCGGCTGGAGGATTTTCTGGCGGCACTGCAAGCCTCGCCCAATGGGGTGGTGCTGCTTGATCCGGACTCCCGGATTGAATGGTTTAATCAAACCGCAGCCTCGCATTTTGGTTTTGAACGTGAGCGGGATTTGTCCCAGCACATCGGAAACTTGGTGCGTGACCCCGGCTTTACCACCTACCTTGCGAACCGGGATTTCAGTCGCGATGTGATCATGCCGGGCAACGCAAATTCGCCGACGCGCCCGGTGAAGCTCGCGACCCATCTCCATCCCTATGCGCAGGGACGTTCCTTATTGCTGTCTCGCGACATTACCTCCGTTGAACAAGCGGAGGTCATGCGCCGTGACTTCGTTGCCAATGTATCGCACGAAATCCGAACGCCACTGACCGTCTTGTCCGGCTTTGTTGAAACCCTGCAATCGCTGACGCTGGATGCCAAGGAGCGTGGGCGCTACCTGGGCTTGATGGCGCAGCAGGCGTATCGCATGCAGACGCTGGTCAGTGATCTGCTCATCCTCTCGCGGCTGGAGGGCAGCCCTGCCGTGGGGACTTCGGAATGGTTTTCAGTGCCTCATTTGCTCCAACAGGTCATAGCGGAGGCACAGGCGCTCACGACGATTCTCCATCTGGCCCCAGGGTCCCGCCACGCGATTGATCTCACGGATGTCCAGTCCTGTGACATCGCTGGCAGCCAAAGCGAGCTGCAAAGCGCAATGTCGAACTTGGCCAGCAATGCCGTTCGGCATACGCCTGCAGGGGGTTCTATTGAAGTGAAGTGGGATCGTCTGCCCGATGGTCGGGGCGAGTTTTCGGTGCGGGACACCGGCCCAGGTATTCCAGCGGAGCACATTCCAAGGTTAACCGAGCGGTTCTACCGGATTGATCACAGCCGCTCGCGCGAAACCGGTGGCACGGGACTGGGCTTGGCGATTGTCAAGCACGTGGCGCAGCGGCATGGCGCGCGACTGAGCATCGAAAGTGCGCCGGGCAAAGGCTCAAGGTTTTCGATTATTTTTCCGGCTCATCGGGTGCGCGCGAGTGCAAAGGTCAATGCTGTTGTCTCGGCAAAAGCTCCCGTTTGACCACCCGGCGCAGGATCATCAACAGCACCAGCGACGCACAGCCCAGCGCGAATGTGCTGGCTGTCCAGAAGGCAGAAGCAGCGCCTTGAGCCGGCCAAGGCCCCAGGCCGTGGTACGCCAGCATATAGCCCCCGCCCAGGCCTGCACCCCACAACAGCACGGTGTACACCAACAAGGGTGCCACGGTGACCCTAAAGCAGCGTAATACAAATACACATAGCGCCTGCAAGCCATCAAACAGGTGGAAAACCAGCACCCACCCCAGCAACGGTACGACCATCGCGATGACAGCCGGGTTGCTGGAGTACAACGGTGCCAGCCACTCGCGCGTGAAAAAAAGACCAGCGCTCAGCGCCATGGAAGTGATCATCACCATCCTGAAGCCGACCCGGATGGCCGCCATCGTTTTGGCAGGGTTGCCCGCGCCGCGCCAGTAACTCACCCGGGAGCTGGCGGCAATCGAGATGGACAGCGGCACCATGTACATCACCGCCGCCAGGTTGGACGCGATCTGGTGACCGGCTGAAGAGACAACACCAAGGCGCGCGATGAACAGGGCCATCAACGTGAACGAGGTTACCTCGACCATGATGCCCAAGCCGCCCGGTATGCCCAGACGTGCAAAGCCTGCGATTTGACGCCAACGCGGTGCCTCAAGGGCTTGCCAAATTCTGTACGGTCGGTAGAGGGGGTTGGTTCGTACCATCCAAACGGCCACGGCGAACAGGCCGTAGTTCACTACCAGCGTCGCCCAGGCACATCCCACCACGCCCTGCGGCTCCAGGCCTGCGCCACCAAAGACGAACCAGATGGACAGCGGAATTTTGATGACCAAGGCACCCAATTGCAAACCCGTGACCAGCAGCGGCTTGCCCAGGCTTTGGTTCAGGGTGCTGTACATGCGAAACAGCAGCGCAGGAGCCAGCGCCAGCGCCAGCACGGCCAGATAGCGCTGTGCATCGTCGCGCAGCGCAGGCGGCACATCCGTCCAGCGCAGCACGGCACCCGGCGACAGCAAAATCAACACGCCAACGCCAATGGTCAAAGCGCAAAGGTACAGGGCCTGACGAAAGGACTGCCCGACTTCGCTCGACTTGCCCGCGCCATGCAACTCCGCCCAGACCGGCAGCAGCGCCTGCAAGGTGCCCATCAAGGCGACAAAGACACTGATGTAGATGGCGCTGGCGACGGACAGTGCGGCGAGGGAAACATCGGAATATCGACCCGCAACAAGGGTATCGGTAATGCCAAACGCCATCACGGCGAGTTGACCCACCAATACGGTTCCAGCGTGGCTGGCGATGATCCTGAAATCAGACAAAGCGCTGTTATTTCGCAAGCCAGACACTACGGGGAGATACGCCTATAAAGCAAGACATCATCATCCCGATCAGTAGGGCGGTAGCCGATGTACTGGGGTGTCCATTGCTTCAGGTTCACCGCGTTTGCCAGTGTTGCGACGGCATCACGATCCACCAGCAACCAGGGGCACGTTGTATCGTCTGCAGGTGCGTGCAGCGCCAGACCCGCCTGAAACTTGAAGGCCGCAATCTGGCCGCGATCAAGCCCATGCGTCTGCAGGCAATCGGACGCGGCGACAACGGCGCTGATACTTCGGGTCAGTACGGTGTAGCTGCGCGCAAAGTCGAGCAAGGGCAGCCACAGTGTCATCAACAGAATCCAGCACAGCACGGCACCGCCTGCAGGCAAGACGAGGCTCTTCCAGATGGCCGGCCGATGCCTACCCACGCGCCACTTCACCAACCAGCCCCAGGCAGACGTAGCAATTAAAGCCAGGAAAAACGGCAGGTACGAAAAGCTGTGCGTGAAACCGGGTGCCAAGCGCGCTACATTGGCCGCAGGCTGGGGCGGTATCCCGGTTTGAAGGGCGATCCAGACGACCCAAATCGTGATTGCACACCCGGTGAAAAACAGCAGCGTGAACCAGTCAATCAAGGCTGAAAAGCCGCGGCTGAGTGTCGGCAGCGCAAAGGCGGCCAATGCGGCCATCGCAGGCAGCGCCAGCAGCAAGGCGCGATCTTCGGAAGAAGTCAGCAGTGTGTTGCCCAACGAAACGGCCACAAACCACAGCGGCAATGCCAGATGCCGATTGATTCTGCCGGTGAGCATTTCGCGAAAGTGTCTGCGCCAGCGCCACAACGTCCACAGCGCCAGGGGCCAGGCCGGCCACATAAACCACAACAGCAGCCTGCCGATGCCTTCCCACTCAAGCCACGTCGCGCGGGGCAGCTCAATGCGCCACCGCCAAAGCCCCAGCACGGTGCAAAGCAGGGCAATAGCAGCCGTTAAACCGAGCAGGCCGAGGACAAATCGAACGCGGCGCGATGCATCAACGCTGGCGGTTGCAGTGGCGTGGCTTTGTGCGGAGTCTGTATTGCGGTCCAGCCAATGGATCAGGGCAACACCGCCGCCTAAAAATACGGCAACAGCAGGCGCGCCAGACAGGGCGAGCCCCACCAGGCCCACTACCGCGCCTGCTGCCGGCGCAAAAAAACGGTACGGTAGCGCGCAAGCGGCGTAGAAAGCCAGTGCGACAAATCCAAGCTGGGCCGCAGCCGGTGTCGTCTCGTGGGAGAGCTGCGCCAGACCCACGCAGGCGACTAAGGCCAAGAGCGCGCCGTCCGCCATCGCGCGTGCGTAATCTGGCGCATTGGCTTCGCCGCCAAATGCGAAAGGGACGGGCTGCGCCTTGGGGCTGCGCGCCAAGTAGTAGGTGCCAAACCAAGTGGCCATCAAGGCCAACGCGAGCAGCACGAGGAAGGGGGCACGCACCGCATAGTCGATGGGTAGAACGCCTGCAGTGGCCTGGATGGCCCAGGCGCCCAACCAATACGGCAGCAGCGCATCGACCTGGGGTGCAAGGCCAAGCAGCGTTGGTGCCAGCCAGTCAGACCCACCGCGTGCAAGCTGTGCCATGTAGCCAAAGCCGGTCATGTCCGCGCTTTTCCAAGGGGTGCGGCCCACGAAGCCTGGGATGACGTAGGCCAGGCACAACAACCACAGGGCAAGCCTTGGCAGGCGCCTGACGGCAGCTTGCGTCACGATGGCGGGGGTGGGTTGGTTCACAAGCGAAAACGAAAGCGAAAAAGAAAAAGGGCAGCCCGGAAAACCGGCTGCCCTCGCTGGAGACGATGGTAAAGCTTATTTGGCCGCAGTTTTGCCGAAACGGTTGCGAAAACGCTCAACGCGACCACCCATGTTGTCCACTGACTTTTGTGTGCCGGTGTAGAACGGATGGGACTCACTGGAGGTGTCCAGCTTGTACAGAGGCAGCTCGCGGCCATCTTCCATCTTGATCATTTCTTTGGCATTCGCACAAGAGCGCGTGACAAATTTGAAGTTGTTGGACAAGTCCACAAAACAAACTTCGCGGTAATTGGGGTGAATGCCTGCTTTCATGATCGCTCTCTCTCTTTTCAGTGGGTTTCAGTTGCGCCAGCCGCGCCGAAATATCTCAGCGTACTTTTCGCGTACAGCCTTCTATTATAGCAGGCCGCACTAGCCTAAGTGATATGTCTAAAGTTTCTCCGCTGGGCCGCCCCAAGGCGAAACGCTGCCCCTTCGGGCGGGCCAGCGACTCACACGAAGTGGGGGAGCGTGGGGGCGATATTTTCATCCACCCCGGCGCATCTGTTCAAAGAACTCCAGGTTGTTCTTGGTGCCCTTCATCTGCTTGAGCACCAGTTCCATCGCGTCAATCTCATCCATGTTGTAGAGAAATTGCCTCAATATCCGGGTTTTTTGCAGAACTTCGGGCTGCAGAAGAAGTTCTTCACGCCGCGTTCCACTGCGGTTGAGTTGAATCGACGGGAATACGCGCTTTTCATACAGACGCCGATCCAGGTGGATCTCGGAGTTGCCGGTGCCTTTAAATTCTTCAAAGATCACCTCGTCCATCCGACTTCCAGTGTCGATAAGCGCCGTGGCGATGATGGTGAGCGAGCCGCCTTCCTCGACGTTGCGTGCCGCGCCCAGGAAACGCTTGGGACGTTGCAGCGCGTTGGAATCCACGCCGCCCGTCAACACCTTGCCGCTGGATGGCACCACATTGTTGTAGGCACGGGCCAGGCGGGTGATGGAATCGAGCAAGATGACAACGTCTTTCTTCAGCTCGACCAGGCGCTTGGCGCGCTCAATCACCATTTCAGCCACGTGGACGTGCCGTGCGGCGGGCTCGTCAAAGGTCGATGCGATGACCTCACCCTTGACGGTACGCTGCATCTCAGTCACCTCTTCGGGGCGCTCATCGACTAACAGAACCATCATGTGGCTGTCGGGATAATTGGCAGAAATGGCGTGGGCGATGTGCTGCATCATCACGGTTTTGCCGCTCTTGGGCGGTGCGACGAGCAGGGCGCGCTGGCCTTTGCCGATCGGGGCAATGATGTCGATGATGCGACCGGTGATGTTCTCATCGGTCTTGATCTCCTGCTCCAGGCGCATCTGCTTGTTGGGGAACAAAGGCGTGAGATTCTCGAACATGACCTTGTGCTTGTTGTCTTCCGGTCCGCCACCGTTGACGCGGTCGAGCTTGTTCAGGGCAAAGTAGCGCTCACCATCCTTGGGGGTGCGTACTTCGCCTTCAATCA
>JANOTE010000300.1:0-2220 GCA_031416195.1 Rhodoferax sp. | reverse complement strand
TGAGCAGTTCACCGTGCCCGCGCTCGAGGTCTTCAAATCGGTGATGGAGCCCACCGCAGAAGGCCGCGAAATTTCAACCACGCAGGCCTATGTGCGCTTTCTCACCACACTGTTGCGTGACCAGGCGATTGGCCCGCGCGTGGTGCCAATCTTGGTGGATGAGGCGCGCACATTCGGTATGGAAGGGCTGTTCCGCCAGATCGGCATTTACAACCCCGATGGCCAGCAGTACACCCCGGTCGACAAAGACCAGGTGATGTACTACAAGGAGGACAAGAAAGGCCAAATTCTTCAAGAAGGCATCAACGAAGCAGGTGGCATGAGCAGTTGGATTGCGGCAGCAACATCGTATTCCACCAACAACCGCATCATGATCCCGTTCTATGTCTACTACTCGATGTTTGGCTTCCAGCGCGTGGGCGATCTGGCCTGGGCTGCGGGTGACATGCAGGCACGCGGATTTCTGCTGGGCGGCACGTCCGGGCGCACCACGCTCAATGGCGAAGGTTTGCAGCATGAGGATGGCCACAGCCACATCATGGCCGGCACCATTCCCAATTGCATCAGTTATGACCCCACATTTGCGCACGAGGTCGGCGTCATCCTGCATCACGGCTTGAAGCGCATGGTGGAAATGCAGGACAACGTCTACTACTACCTGACGCTGCTAAACGATAACTATCCCATGCCTGGCCTGACTGCTGGCACCGAAGAGCAGATCATCAAAGGCATGTATCTGTGCAAAGAGGGGGCAAACGTGCCACCGCAGGGCACCTCTGGGCCCGCACCCAGAGTTCAGCTGCTCGGCTCGGGCACCATCCTGCGCGAATCAATTGCTGCGCAGGATCTGCTGGAGAAAGACTGGGGCGTTTCAGCCAGTGTCTGGAGTTGCCCGAGTTTCAACGAGCTCACGCGTGAAGGCCAGGATTGCGAGCGATATAACCTGCTGCACCCTGCTGAAAAAGCCCGCGTGTCATTCGTCGCGCAACAGTTGGAAAAGCACGCTGGCCCGGTGGTGGCATCAACCGATTACATGAAGGCCTACGCCGAGCAGATTCGCCCCTTTATCCCCAAAGGCCGAACCTATAAAGTGCTGGGCACCGACGGTTTTGGCAGAAGTGATTTCCGCTCAAAACTGCGCGAGCATTTCGAGGTGAACCGCCACTACATCGTGGTCGCTGCGCTGAAAGCGTTGAGCGAAGAGGGCACACTGCCGGTTGCCAAGGTGGTGGAAGCCATCCATAAATACGCTATCAAGACCGACAAAATCAATCCACTGTACGCATAAGCACCCCACCCGAAGGACGGAGACATCCCATGGCATTACTAGAAATTAAAGTTCCAGACATTGGCGATTTCAAGGACGTAGCCGTCATTGAGTTGCTGGTCAAGGTAGGTGACACGATCAAGGCGGAGCAGTCCCTGATGACGGTAGAGTCTGACAAGGCGGCGATGGAAATTCCGTCCAGCGCGGCAGGCGTGCTCAAAGAGTTGAAAGTCAAGCTGGGCGACAAGGTCAACATTGGTGATTTGATTGCCGTGCTGGAAGGCTCCGTAGCGACACCCGTTGCTGAGCCAGCACCAGCACCAGCACCTGCATCGCCTTCAATCGCCCCTGCGCCCTCAGTAAACGTACCGGCTGCTGGAGTGTCGATGCCTGCGGAGGCAGTCCCGGTGGCTGCTGTTGCACAAGTGGCGACACCCGCGCATGACCCAACTGCGCCCACGCTGGGCCTGCCGCATGCGTCGCCGTCCGTGCGCAAGTTCGCGCGCGAGCTGGGCGTACCGCTGGGCGAGGTCAAGGGCAGCGGCCCCAAAGGCCGTATTACCGAGATCGACGTTCAAACCTTCACACAGGCTGTGATGAGTGGCACGCAGCAAACGCAGGCCATCGCAGATCAAAGCAAAGGCAAGACGACAGGTGCGAGTGATGGCGGCGGCTTGGGCCTGCTAGCCTGGCCTAAAGTCGATTTCAGCAAATTCGGTGCGGTCGAGCGCAAAGACATGTCGCGCATCAAGAAGATCAGCGGCGCCAACCTGCACCGCAATTGGGTGATGATTCCCCACGTCACCAACCATGATGATGCCGACATCACCGATCTTGAGGCCTTTCGCGTCCAGATGAACAAGGAAAATGAGAAGGCAGGCATCAAGCTGACGATGCTGGCCTTCATGATCAAAGCCAGTGTGGCGGCGCTCAAAAAGTTCCCCGAATTCAAC
>JANOTE010000299.1:0-1746 GCA_031416195.1 Rhodoferax sp. | reverse complement strand
CTGGTGCGCACGGGCTTTGGCAGCAACAATGTGGATCACTGCACGCGGCTGTGCCATGCGTCTTCCGTCGTGGCGCTGCTGGAAGGCATTGGCTCGGGGGCGGTGTCCAACCCGGTGATGGATGTGACGAAGTCCGAAGTGGCAATCATCATCGGCGCAAATCCGACGGTAAACCACCCGGTAGCGGCAAGCTGGATTAAAAACGCTGTCAACAACGGCACGAAACTGATCGTGATGGACCCGCGCAGGAGCGACCTTACCCGCCTTGCGCATCGCCATTTGCAGTTCAAACCCGACACCGATGTTGCGCTGCTCAACGCCTTGATGCATGTCATCGTGGCTGAAGACTTGGTGGACGCCGAGTTCATCGCGAACCGGACTGAAAACTACGCTGCCCTCAAGGCCAACGTCGCCGCCTACAGCCCCGAGAAGATGGCACCGATTTGCGGCATTGATGCAGACACGATTCGCGACGTCGCGCGCCTATACGCCAGCTCCAGCGCATCGATCATCCTGTGGGGCATGGGCGTGAGCCAGCACGTGCATGGCACCGACAACGCGCGCTGCCTGATTGCGCTGTCGCTCATGACAGGGCAGATCGGTCGCCCCGGCACCGGCCTGCATCCCCTGCGTGGCCAAAACAACGTGCAAGGCGCGTCCGATGCGGGCTTGATCCCGATGATGTTCCCGGACTACCAGCACGTCGCCCTGCCCGCATCGCGCGCGCGGTTTGAGGCGGCTTGGAAGCTGCCTACAGGCACGCTGGACGACCAGCCAGGCCTCACGGTGGTGGAGGTGATGCATGCCATCGACAAAGGCGAGGTCAAGGGCCTTTACATCATGGGCGAGAACCCCGCGATAAGCGACCCCGATGCCAACCACGCTCGTCATGCGCTGGCGGCGCTGGATCACCTTGTCGTGCAAGACATCTTCCTGACCGAAACGGCGTATTTGGCGGATGTGATTCTCCCGGCAAGCGCCTTCCCTGAGAAAGACGGCAGCTTCACTAACACCGACCGTCTGGTGCAGATGGGCCGCAAGGCCGTCAACCCGCCTGGCGATGCGCGGCAAGACCTGTGGATCGTTCAAGAAATGGCCAGACAGCTCGGCCTGGATTGGCACTACGCACATGTGAGCGAAGTGTTTGACGAAATGCGCCGCACCATGCCCAACATTGCAGGCATTACCTGGGAGCGGCTTGAACGGGAGCATGCAGTGACCTACCCCTGCAAGGCCGAGGGCGACCCTGGCCAGAGCGTGGTGTTTGTGGACGACTTTCCGCGCGAGGGCGGTCGAGCGCGCTTCGTGCCGGCTGACATCATCCCGGCCAACGAGCAGCCTGATGCCGATTACCCGCTGGTGCTGATCACGGGCCGCCAGTTGGAGCACTGGCACACCGGCAGCATGACGCGCCGCGCCAGCGTGCTCGATGCCATCGAGCCCGACCCGGTGGCGTTGATTCATCCGCTGGATCTGGCCGCGTTGAATGCCCAGCCCGGCGATGTGGTCACGCTGGAGTCGCGCCGGGGCACAGTGGCGCTGTATGCCCGCGCCGACGACAGCTCACCGCGCGGTGCCATCTTTGTGCCGTTTTGCTACTACGAAGCCGCGATCAACAAGCTGACCAATGCCGCGCTGGACCCATTCGCCAAAATCCCGGAGTTCAAATACTGCGCGATTCGTGCATCACGAGGTGGCGAGGTGATGGCGGCATCCAGCTACGGTGGCGGCCAGATTCTTGCTCGC
>JANOTE010000298.1:0-3921 GCA_031416195.1 Rhodoferax sp. | reverse complement strand
GCCGTTTGCAAGCCAACGCGGCACCAGAAAGCAGGTGACACCCGCTTCGGTTTGCGCCAGGGTCAGGAAAGCGTCACACATCGGTGCCGAGCAAAACCATTTGTGTCCGCTTAAGGCGTAGGAACCATCCGCCTGCGGTGTCGCCGTGCTGACCGTGCTGCGCAGGTCGGAGCCACCTTGCTTTTCCGTCATCGCCATGCCAACAATGACTGATTGCTTTTGCGAGATGTGAACAGGCCGGGGGTCGTAGCTCAAGGCGCACATTTTGGCCTCCCACACGGCTGCCAGGTCGCGATTTTGGCGAATCAGATGCACCGAGGCAAAGGCCATGGTGATGGGACAAGACGTACCGTTTTCGGCCTGGTTCCACAGGTAGTTGAGGGCAGCGCGGGCAACGAAACCGCCAGGGCGGTTCTCGTTCCAGGCAATCGCGTGCAATCCGGCACCCATGGCCAACGACATCAGCTCGTGATAGGCCGCGTCGTATTCAACCACGTCTACCCGATCGCCAAAGCGGTTGTGCGTTTGCAGTCGCGGCGCGTTCCTGTTCGCCGTATCCGCCAGAACCTGCATGCGCTGGCTACCGACCAGTTCGCCCAGCGCAGTGGCACGTTCGTCCACCCAGCCGCCACCCTCACGATCCACCGCTGATCTCAGGATGGCATTGCCCGTCCAGGCGTTGAAATCCGGCTTGAGGTGGGGTTGATTGGCTGCAGGCATTGATAGACTCCGGGTCAGGTTTTCAGCAGGGCGCGTGCGCGCGCCAGCATGAAGGGGAAGGATTCACCCAGCACGTCCCAGGCCGGGTTATGGCGTTTTCCGCTTTGGTGCATTTCAAAGTAGTAAGCCGTGTTGCAGGCCAGGCGATAGCCGGCCAATGCGCGATACCAGTTGATGTCTGACAAGTCGATGCGAGAGCTTTTTGCATAGGCAGCAATCAGCTCATCGGGTCCGGGATGCCAGCCCATGCGATCCCTGCGCATGGGGCCCCAAGCCTCGACGTCGTACATCATGCTCACCCAGCCCAGGTCAAGCAGAATTGGGCCAAGCGTCGTACTTTCCCAATCAACAACGCCTGTCAACTTGCCTTCGTCGAAGAGCCAATTATTCGAGTAGAAATCGCCATGCACGATGCCCGTCACCCATTGACGAGGCGCATGCGTGTGGAGCAACGTGTGAAGTTCCATCCCTTCGCGGATCCACGCCTGGTTGGTGCTCTTGCGCAGCACACCAACCCAATGATCAATCTCCATCCCGAGCGAGCGCGGTGTACTCCAACCGTGCAGTGTGCGCATGCCGTCAATGGAATGAATATGTATCAGTGCCTGCATGGCCTCAAAAAAGAGCTGGCCGCATGCGTCCGGAACCCGCGGCGCATGCTGGTCAAAGATGTCGGCCAATGACTTGCCAGGCAGGCGCGTCATCACGATGTAGGGTTGGCCAAACCACCTGACGTCGTCCGAGGACCAGCGTATGGCTGGTGCTGCAACGCCATGGTCGCCCAACACGCCAAACAACGGTACCTGCCGCAAGACATCAAAATTATCCTTGGGTCGAACACCTCGCGGCGGCACTTTAAGAACGAGCCGCTCTTCAGGCTGGTCACCTTGTCGCACGTCAAAACCGATCGTGACGCCGGAATGTCCGCCCAACGATGCAACGCCAGAAAGTACAGCCTCCGGACCATAGTGCCCGGCGACCCACGTCTGCAACTGCGCGCTGACATTTTCGATGTACGTCACGCCGCTACGCCGTCTCTGAGCAGACGCCTTAAAATCTTGCCGCTGGCCGTGCGTGGCAGCTCGGAAACAAAATTGACAACCCCGGGGACTTTGAAGCGGGCCAGCTGCTGGTTACAAAACGCGCGAATTTCTTCCTCCGAGACCGCCTGGCCAGCTCTGCAAACAATGAAGGCACACACATCCTCGCCACGGTAACTGTGTGGGACACCCACCACAGCGCACTCTGCCACCGCAGGATGCCCGTAGAGCGTGTCTTCCACTTCACGGGGCCATACCTTGAACCCGGAGACATTAATCTGGTCTTTCTTGCGATCGACGATATAAAACCAGCCCTGCTCGTCCACGAAGCCGATGTCACCAGTGAGGAAACCGTGGGCCGTGAAGCTGGCTGCACTCTCCTCTGGTTTGTTCCAGTAGCGTGTCGCCACCTGGGGGCCAGAAATAGCCAGTTCCCCATAGGCCCTGCAGGCGACTGGCTGGTGCGCGTCATCCAGCACAAGCACGTCTGTCTGCGAAATCGGAATCCCGACCGCCAATGCGCCCGAAACCTGATCAACCGGAGCACTGTGTTCGCGAGGTGCCATGTGGGTTGGCCCGGTCGCTTCGGTCATGCCATAAATGCCCAGCACCTGGAAGCCAAACTTTGCCTGGAAGCGCGCCACAAGGGACGCTGGCACGGGTGCGCCGCCCGAATACACCTTGGTCAGTGACTTGAGATCGTCACGGCTGACGTCTTGCGACTCAAGCAGCGCGACAAAAACCGTAGTCGGGCCGATTGTGAAGGTCGCGTCCGTTTCGCGCACCATGTCGCAGAACAGCGAGACCTCAAAGCGGTGTGTCAACACCAGCGTTGCCGGTATCCACAACGCCGTCGCCAAATAAGCCAGCATGCCTGTTACATGGACCAGTGGCGCTATCGCCAGGATCACATCATTGCGGCCCAGGGGCATCCACTGCCGGTACAACTCAACACTTTGTGCCACGTTGGCGTGGGTGCTAACAACGCCCTTGGCGGGGCCCGTGGTGCCCGAGGTGTAGATCAGTGTGGCCACGTCGGAAGAGATCGGCTCCTTGTGGTTGGCTGGGGTGCGAGCCCGCGAAGCTGTGACAAGCGCCTCAAAGCACTCCGGCACCAATGCAGGGCCATCAATTCCATCAACCCCTTGGGCAATGGCCAACGTTGCGCTGTCTGATGTGCCAAACGCCCTGGCATCATCGCGGGTCTGGTAAGCGCGCGCGTCGCACGCCAGAACACGTTCCACACCAGCCCTGTACGCAGTCTCCAGCGCCATGCCCAGCCTCTCCCCCGCATGACAGACCAGCACCCTGGCGCCGCTATCGGACAACACCTCATGCAACTCGCGCGTTTGGTACATCGGGTTGACCGTGACGACAATGCCGCCGAGCTTCCAGGCCGCCAGCGACGCCATCACAAACTGCGGCACGTTCTGCAGGTAAATGGCCAACCTGTCGCCGTGCGCAAACCCCTTGTCCTGTAGTGCTGCAGCCAGGCCATCGCTGGCCTGGTCGAGCTCCCGCATGGTCATTGACCAGTCAAAGTAGCGGATAACCACATGCTGCGGGTCAGAGCGCATGGCTTCCCGAAAGCCGGACACGATGGTGGAGCCCTTGGGGGCCATCGTCAAAGGAACGCCGAGGTCATAAAGATCAAGCCATGGGCGCAGCGAATCGGTGGGCTTCATTGCATTGATCCGGCTCACGCAAATCCATAGGGCGTATAGGTGCCAAATACGTAATGCTCGAAATGCGCCATGCCCTTAGCCCCGTTCGGACCTTCCAGAAAGCACGGAAACTCGGTTTGACCAAATCGCTTCTTCAGCGGAATGTGTTGCGGGCCCGAGCCCACCACGTCCTTGCCGGTGGGATAGCGGTCCGACTCTACAACCGGACCGATTCCCCGATAGGTACCCGGCCGCTCGTGGTCATGCCACCCGCCTAAGTAACCACTGCCCTGTACATCGGCTGACGTACCCGCAGAGGTCAAGGTGTAGTCGTGTGTCGCCCCATGCTCGTCGCGCAAGCGGAACGATCCACCGATGACATTGCGGGTACCTTCCTGATACTTGATCTGGTGCTCCACGCCGACAAGTTTGACGCGGCGACCATCGTCAAAATCGAGCACTCCCTCGAAGTCAAGGGTCGAGCCGTCAATCGCTTC
>JANOTE010000297.1:0-1573 GCA_031416195.1 Rhodoferax sp. | reverse complement strand
TGTCCATCACTCCGGCGGTTGGTGGAGCATCCACATTGAACGCGACCTCATTTGCGTTCTTTGTCTTCTTCGCGTTGATCGAGACGATTTTCATAGAGTTTCCTTCTTGGTTGAAATTGGGCAGATTCTCGTGAGCAACAGTCGATGCGATCTTTGCCGCACAGCCAGTGACAGTGCGATTCCGATGCCTAACGTTGGCGTTCAGAACAACATCTTCAGAGGCTGCTGATTGCGTTCCCACACTTAAGCTTGTGGTTGCCGTCACTGATAAATTAAATAGCTATAACTTTAGTAGCTATTCATACTCATTATTCGGGGGCCAGAGGCCTATTTTATGCATAATTTCGATCAAAACACATCTTGCAGGAAAAAAATTAACCCCCAGGTTCATTTTTAACAATTTTCCGACGCAAAACCCGCTGCGGGTACGGAATCTCGATCTGGTGGGCCGTGAGCTGCTTGAAGACTTCAAGATTGATCAATGAGCGCAGGTTCAACTGGCCTTTTTCTGGATCTGCCAGCCAGTAGCCGATAGTGAACTCCAGACCATCGGGTGTGAAGTTGGACAGGGCTATCAGCGGCGCGGGCTCGCGCAGGACGCGCGGTTGCGACAGGGCGGCTTGCGTCAACAGGCGCATCACCAGCTCGACATCGCTGTCGTAGGCCACGGTGACCAGGGTGGACTGCCACACCTGCGGGTCGGCCAGCGACAGGTTTTCAACGCGATTCGAGATCAGCATCTCGTTGGGCACAATGGACTCGCGCCCCACCAGCGACCTAATCACGGTGTAGCGCGCGTTGATGTCGGTGATGGCCCCTTCAAAACCGTCCACTTTCACGTTATCGCCAATACGCAGCTTGCGCTCAGCCAGAATTACAAAGCCGCTGACGTAGTTGGCCGCCAGCTTTTGCATCCCCAGGCCAATGCCCACGCCAATCGCGCCGCCCAGCACCGACAGCGCGGTAAGGTCGATGCCGACCACGGCCAAGGCAACCAAAATACCGACAAAAACCAGAATCGCCCGCGTCGCATTGCTGACCGCTTTTCGCAGCGACAGCTCGCCGCCGGTTGCGGTTCTAAGCAGGCGCGACTCGATGGCCTGCGAAATCCACAGGGCGACGATCAGCACGACGCCGGCTGAGAGCACGCCCTGAATCATCGTGAGCACTGAAAGTTTCGCGCTGCCGACTTTCCAGGTGATCTGGTCCAACTCGTCCAGCAGAATTGGCAGCAAGCCGCTGACCCACAGCACCATGGCAATCCATGCCACCCACGAAATGGTGCGCTCCAGAACCCGCACCACCGGTGAATGCGTGAACGCTGCCTGCAACACCTTGACGCCCAGGCGGATGACCGCCAGCGAGACCAGCACGGGTATCGCAACCTGGAACAGCGCCAGGGGAATCCGCTGGCCCAGCAGCCCTTTTGCAATGTAGGCGAGACCCAGCAATGCCAGCGGAAACAGCACGCCGTCGACAATTTGGCGGCCAAACCGAATCGACCGGTCGTCAAGTGCACCTGCCGCGCGGCGAAACAGCCAGACCAGACACCAGGCCAGCAGCAGGCAACCTG
>JANOTE010000296.1:0-5931 GCA_031416195.1 Rhodoferax sp. | reverse complement strand
GTCTGCATCACCGGCCTGCAGAATGTCTTCAGCCTGTTGGGGCTGGGTGATCAGGCCCACGGCAGTCGTCGTCATGCCGCTGGCTTTGCGGATGTGGCCGGCAAACGGCACCTGGTAGCCCGGCCCGATGGCAATCTTTTGTTGCGGTGATGCGCCGCCGGACGACACATGGATGAAATCGCAGCCCAGCGCTTTCAGGCGAAGGGCGAACGCTGTGCTTTGGGCCAGGTCCCAGCTGCCGTCCACCCAGTCGGTGGCCGATACGCGCATGCCCACCGGGCCACTGAACGCCTGGCGCACGGCCGCAAACACTTCCAGCGGAAACCGCATGCGGTTGTCCGGGCTGCCGCCGTAGGCGTCAGTGCGCTGGTTGGCGATGGGCGACAGAAACTGGTGCAGCAAATAGCCGTGGGCACCGTGCAGCTCAATGGCTTCAATGCCAAAGCGCTGCGCGCGCCGGGCGGCAGCCACAAATGCGTCGCGAATGTGAACCATGTCGTCCAGGGTCATCGCGGTCGGTGGCACCTCTGTGGGCAATTGGGGCAACGCAGAAGGCCCCATGGGCTGCCATCCCCCCTGATCAAGCCTGACAAGTTGCCCACCCTGCCACGGCACCGCGCTGGACGCCTTGCGGCCCGCATGTGCGAGCTGAATGCAGACCGGCATCGGTGGTGCCAGCTTGCGCGCGCGCAGCAGCACGTCGCCCAATGCCCTTTCAGTGCGGTCGTCCCACAACCCGAGGCAGCCGTGGGTGATGCGCCCGGTCTCTGTCACGCCCGTGGCCTCTATGGTCAGCATGCCGGCGCCGCTGTTGAGCAGGCTAGTCCAGTGGGCCAGATGCCAGTCAGTTGCTTCGCCGTTGTGGGCCAGGTACTGGCACATGGGCGCGATGACGATGCGGTTGGCAAGTGTCAGGCTACCCGTTGGGGATGTCAGGGAAAATGGGGTGAAGAGCAGGCTCACGCGGGCAACTTTCAGGGTGAAATGGGGGGCAGCGCTCAGTGGAGCGCTTGCTCAACACCAATTGTGTCATGGGGGCAAGATCCATGTCGTAGGGCCGCCGCAGCTCTGGTAGGACAATACCTCAATGACCCTCACCGAACTCAAATACATCGTCGCTGTGGCGCGCGAGCGCCATTTTGGCAAGGCGGCGGAGGCCTGTTTTGTGTCGCAGCCGACGCTGTCGGTGGCAGTGAAAAAACTTGAGGACGAACTGGAGCTGAAAATCTTCGAGCGCAGTGCGAATGAGGTGACGGTGACCCCGCTGGGCGATGAGATTGTTCGCCAGGCACAGAGCGTGCTGGAGCAGGCTTCGCTGATTCGTGACATCGCCAAGCGCGGCAAAGACCCGCTGGCGGGGGCTTTGAAGTTGGGTGTGATTTACACCATTGGCCCGTACTTGCTGCCCGATCTGGTGCGCCAAATGATCACGCACACGCCGCAAATGCCGCTTATGTTGCAGGAGAATTTCAACGTCAAACTGCTGGAGCTGCTGCGCAACGGCGAGATTGACTGCGCCATTCTCGCCGAGCCCTTCCCCGACACGGGCCTGGCATTGGCACCTCTTTACGACGAGCCGTTTTTCGCGGCAGTGCCCACCACCCACAAGCTGGCCCAGCAGGCCACGGTGTCGACCGATGATTTAATGCAGGAGACCATGCTGTTGTTGGGTGCGGGCCACTGTTTTCGCGACCATGTGCTGGAGGTCTGCCCCGAGTTCGCGCGGTTCTCTAGCAATGCTGAGGGCATTCGCAAATCGTTTGAAGGCTCGTCGCTGGAGACGATTCGGCACATGGTGGCGGCCGGCATGGGTGTCACGCTGGTGCCGCGTTTGTCCATCCCGGCACAGGCCCTTGCAGCCAGACCGAAGCGCAAAAAAGCCGAAGACGCGTTGGTCAAATACCGGCCTTTCAAGGGCGACCCGCCCACGCGCCGCGTGGTGCTGGCATGGCGGCGCAGCTTCACGCGCTATGAAGCGATTGCCGCACTGCGCAACGCAATTTACGCCTGCGAGCTGCCGGGCGTTAAGCGGCTGTCCTGACCGATTCGGGCAACGCAAAGTGAACGAAAAAATCAAGCTCTACTTGCAGCTGATCCGCTGGGATCGCCCCGCAGGTTGGCTGCTGCTGCTGTGGCCGACTTTGAGCGCTTTGTGGGTCGCATCAAACGGCTTTCCCGGCTGGCATCTGCTGATCGTTTTCACCTTGGGCACGATCTTGATGCGCAGCGCTGGCTGCTGCATCAATGATGTGGCCGACCGCGAGTTTGACAAGCACGTCAAGCGCACTGCGCAGCGCCCGGTGACACGTGGGGCGGTGTCGGTGCGCGAAGCGCTGGTGCTCGGCGCGGTGCTGGCGCTGCTGGCGTTTGGCTTGGTGTTGACAGCCAATGCAGTGACCGTCGCCTGGTCGTTTGCCGCATTGGCCATCGCCATCGCCTACCCGTTTGCCAAGCGCTTTGTCTCCATGCCGCAGGCCGTGCTGGGCGTGGCGTTCAGTTTTGGCATTCCGATGGCCTTCGCCGCCGTGCAGTCCGAAACTCCACCATTGGCCTGGATTTTGCTAACCGGCAACCTCTTTTGGGTGCTGGCCTACGACACCGAATACGCCATGGTGGACCGGGATGACGACCTCAAAATCGGCATGAAAACCTCTGCCGTTACGCTGGGGCGTTTCGACGTTTTTGCGGTGATGCTGTTCTATGCAGTTTATTTGGGGACTTGGGTTGCCATTTTGGTTGACTACAGAAACTCAGTCGCGTTTATGGCGGCCATTGCACTGGCCGCGATACAAGCCGTCTGGCATGGCTGGTTGATTCGGGATCGCACGCGCGAGAACTGCTTCAAAGCTTTCCGGCTGAATCATTGGCTGGGGTTCACGTTATTTGCAGGCATTGCGTTCACTCACTGCTGAGCGACCGCACTACAGTTGCCGCAACGCAGCGTCCAGGAAGCGGTATGCGGCGAAGAAGAGCCTCATGCTATTGTCAAAAAATAAGGAGCCCTCTCATGCATTTGCCCAGCCCCTATCGGACCGAAGCCGAGTCTGTCTCGCAAGCCCTAAGCACCCTGGCGCACGCGTTGGACTGGTCTGCCGCTGCCAAAGTCGCTACGCCCTGGGTACACGCCGTGCGGCAAAACCCGCCACCGTTTTGGGCGATGGAGAGCTTGCTCAAGGAGTACCCGATCTCCAGCGCCGAAGGCTTGGCTCTGATGCGCCTGGCCGAAGCGCTGCTGCGTGTGCCGGATGCCGAAACCGCCATCGCCCTGACTGCCGATCAACTGGGCCGTGCCGCCTTTGATAACGCGGGCGATAAAACCCTGGCGCGCCTCTCCAGCACGGCGATTGCGATGAGCAAGAGGTTCTTGCCTGATGCTGATGCCGATGGAAAAAGTGGCCTGTTTGCCAAGCTCGGCGCGCGTTCCGTTGTTGCCGCTACATTGCGTGCCGTGCAGCTTTTGGGCCGCCAGTTTGTGCTGGGACAAACCATCACGGAGGCGATGGATGAAGCGGCCAGCGCCAAACGCAGAAGCAAAAACCTGCGCTACAGTTTTGACATGCTGGGCGAAGGCGCGCGTACTGAGCGTGATGCACAGAAATACCTGGCAAGCTACCAGAACGCCATCCATTCGATAGCGCGCACAGCATCCAGTAAGGTCGCCTGCGAGCAGAACGATGGTATCTCCATCAAGCTAAGTGCCTTGCACCCGCGCTACGAGGACGCGCAGCGTGAGCGCGTGATGCGCGAGCTAGTGCCCCGTGTGTGGGGTTTGTGCGAGTTGGCTGCAAGGGCCAACTTCAACCTGACGATTGATGCTGAAGAGGTGGATCGGTTGGAGCTTTCGCTGGATGTGTTTGAAGCCCTCGCTGCCCAAGTCGCGCAACATTTCCCGCAATGGACGGGCTTTGGCCTGGCGATGCAGGCGTATCAAACCCGCGCGCTGGCGTTGATTGAGCACATCACCGGCATCGCGCGCCACCACAAAATTCGGCTGATGTGTCGCCTGGTGAAAGGCGCGTACTGGGACGCGGAGATCAAGCGCACACAGGAGCTGGGTTTGAGCGACTACCCCGTCTTCACGCACAAGCACCATACGGATGTGTCGTACCTGGCCTGCGCCAATGCGCTGCTTGCGGCACCAGATGCTATTTACCCGCAGTTCGCCACGCACAACGCCGCCACCATTGCCGCTATCTTGCAGATGTCAGCCAAGTCTGGAGGGAATTTTGAATTGCAACGCCTGCACGGCATGGGCGAGGGCGTGTACCGCGAGGTGCTGAAAAACCCGCTGATTGCCTGCCGCGTTTACGCCCCCGTGGGTGCGCACAAAGACTTGCTGGCGTATCTCGTGCGACGCCTGCTTGAGAACGGGGCCAACTCCTCATTTGTGCACCAGCTCTCGGATGAGTCTGTGGGCATGCAGGATTTGCTGATTTCGCCACTGCGGCTGGAAGCGGAGCCCTCACTACCGCTGCCCATTGCCCTGTTTGGTGACATGCGTAAAAACAGCGCCGGGCTGGATTTGACGGTGAACTCCATGCGCGACCCTCTGCTGGCCGCCTACCAAGTGGTTGAAGTGCCGAAAGTTCCAGTTTTTGATGTTCAATCGCTCTACAGCTCCCTAGAAATAAGCAAAAACAGCTATGTAAAATGGAGCAAAATGGGTGTGACCGAACGCGCCGCCATTCTGCTCCGTAGCGCTGATGCACTGGAAAATCAACTGTCGTACTTCTGCGCGCTGCTGGTCAAAGAAGCATTCAAAACCTGGGGTGATGCGGTCAGCGAGGTGCGCGAGGCGGTTGACTTTTTGCGCTACTACGCGAACGAGGCTGAGCGCATCATGGCCCCGATAGTGTTGCAAGGTCCAACGGGCGAATCCAACGAGCTGCGCTTGATCGCGCGCGGCCCGTGGGTGTGCATCAGCCCGTGGAATTTTCCGCTGGCGATTTTCATGGGCCAGGTGGCGGCGGCCTTGGCCACGGGCAACACGGTGCTGGCCAAGCCTGCTGAACAAACGCCGGGCGTGGCGTGGGCTTCCGTAAAGTTGATGCACGCGGCGGGCGTGCCCGAAGGTGCATTACAACTGCTGCACGGCCCTGGTGATACCGTGGGTGCGGCACTTGTGGCGGCACCCGGCGTGGCGGGCGTGGTGTTCACGGGTTCCACGCAAGTCGCCAAAATCATCAACCGCGCATTGGCCGCTAAAGACGGCCCGATCGTTGCGCTGATTGCCGAAACCGGTGGCATCAACGCCATGCTGGTTGACAGCACCGCGCTGCCCGAGCAGGTGGCCGATGCCGTGGTGCAAAGCGCTTTCAGAAGTGCCGGCCAGCGCTGCTCGGCACTGCGCCTGCTTTGCGTACACGAAACCATTGCCGATCATGTGATTGAGATGATTCAAGGCGCGGCGCAGGAGCTGGTGTGTGGCGACCCGGCGCTGCTGTCCACCGACGTGGGGCCGGTGATTGATGCGCAAGCGTTTGACGGCATTCAAAAACATTTGCAACGCCTTCAGTCTGGGTCAAAACCGTTGCTGGAATCCGGCCAGACCAAGCACGACAACCTTGCCAACTTGATTGCGCCGCAAGCGTTTGAGATCAACTCCATCGCCGACATGAAGGCTGAAATCTTTGGCCCGGTGTTGCACATCCTGCGCTGGACTGGCAGTGCGCAGCAGGTTATCGATGACATCAACGCCCTGGGCTATGGATTGACGCTGGGCATTCAAACCCGCATCGACTCGCGCGCACTGGCACTGGCCCGCGCTGCGCACGTGGGCAACGTCTATATCAACCGCAACCAGATTGGTGCCGTGGTGGGCGTGCAACCCTTTGGCGGGGAGGGCTTGAGCGGCACGGGGCCCAAAGCTGGCGGGCCCCATTATCTGTACCGCTTCTGCGCCGAGCAGACCGTCACTGTCAACACCACCGC
>JANOTE010000295.1:0-2296 GCA_031416195.1 Rhodoferax sp. | reverse complement strand
CCAAAATCAAAACTTGAAATCAGAATAGTTAACCCGTGAGTTAATTTTTAAGCAAAATATCATGGAATGACCTAAATAATGAACAAAATAATGCTCTAGCTCTCGAATACCATGCATAGTATGCTATTAAATATATACCTTAAGGGCATCTTCGTGATTGCACCCATCTTTTTCCTGGCCTTGGCGCTGCTGGCCCCACCGCTGCATGCACAGGCCCCTGCACAGCTGCCCGCGCAGGTGGAAGCGCCTTCAGTGCGTGCAACCGGCGCGCTGACCCATTCCGTGGTTATAGTGTTTTCAACTTCACGCGCGCCAGACACCTTCAAGCCATGGACGAAGCAGTCGCCCCAGGAGTCCACCGGCTCGGGCGTGGTAATCGATGGCAACCGCATTTTGACCACCGCGCACGTAGTCTCCTACGCCTCTCTTGTCCTGGTGCAGGCCAACGGCTCGGGCGAAAAACTCAACGCCCGCGTGGTAGCAATAGCGCCGGGCATTGACCTGGCGGTGTTGAAGCTGGATGACGAAAGCTTCTTTTTACAGCACCCACCGATGCCGCGCGCTAACACCCTGCCTGAGGTGAAAGACGGCGTGCTGGCGTATGGTTTTCCAACGGGGGGCACGTCGATGTCGATCACGAAAGGCATTGTCTCGCGTATCGAATACGCGGCCTACAACTTCCCGGTGTCGGGCCTGCGCATCCAGATTGATGCAGCCATCAATTCGGGCAACAGCGGCGGCCCGGCCGTGGTGGCCGACCCGCGAACGGGCGACAGGATGATTGGCCTGGCCTACAGCCGCCTGAGCAACGCCCAGAACATTGGCTACATCATTCCGAACGAAGAGATCGAACTCTTTCTGGCCGATGTGGCCGATGGCCGCTACGACGGCAAGCCTACTTTGCACGATGAAATGCAAACGCTGGAGAACCCCGCGCTGCGTGCGTTCCTCAAGATTGACCGCAACGTTAAAGGTGTCGTCGTTCATCAGCCGTTTCGCGCCGATGCCGACTACCCGCTTAAAAAGTGGGACATCATCACGCACGTGGGCGACACGCCGGTGGACGACCAGGGCATGGTGAAGGTCGGCGCTGACCTGCGGCTGAACATGCGCTACACGGTGCAAAAAATTGCCAAAAACGGGCAGGTGCCGATCACTGTGGTGCGCGATGGCCAGCCCTTGAAGCTCAGCATGCCGCTGCTGTCTGACCGCCCACTGATGATTCCCGATTTGAAAGGCGAGTACCCGCCTTACTTCATTTATGGGCCGATGGTGTTCTCAAAAGCCACCATCCAGTTCACCAGCTTCATGAACAACAACGCCAACACGATGTCGGCCTTCAGCATCGCACGCAGCCCGCTGGTCACCGCGCGCGGCGATCTGCCGAGCCCACAGCGCGAAGAGCTGGTGGTGATTTCGTCGCCCTTCTTTCCGCACAAGCTGTCGGTAGGTTATTCCAACGCGACGGCTTCGGTGGTCAAGTCCGTCAACGGCACGCCGATTCGCAGCCTGGCGCATCTGGTGGAATTGCTGCGCGACGTGAAGGAAGAGTTCGTCACATTCATCGCTGACAACCGGGGCGGCGAGACGCTCGTGTTCCCGCACAAAGAGATGGTCGCATCGATTGAAGACATCCTGAACGACAACGGGGTGCGCTCGCAAGGCTCGCCCGATCTGATGGGCATCTGGCAGAAGAAGCTGCCTTGAATTTCAAGGGTGACTTGAAAGCGGACCTGGGAAATGCATTCAACGCTGTATTGCGGTGACTTTGAGCGTGGGGCCCACTTCAGGCACTGAAGCCATCGTCCGCAGAAATAATCGCTCCATTGATGAAATGGCTCTGATCGCTGCACAGCATCACCACCAGTGCATCCAGGTCCGCCGGCTGCCCCACCCGTTTGCGCGGCAGCATCTGCACCAGCTTTTGGCCTTGCTCGGTTTTCCAATGGTGGTGGTTGATCTCGGTATCGATGTAGCCGGGGCAGATGGCATTCACGTTGATGCCAAATTTGCCCCACTCCAGTGCCATGGCCTTGGTCATCTGGATCACCGCTGACTTGCTCATGCAATACACGCCAATCTGCGGCAGCACTTTAAGCCCCGCCATCGACGCGACGTTGATGATGCGCCCGCCGGTGTAGTTGCCCGGTGCCGAGCCCTTGGCGCGCGCCAGCATGCGTTTTCCCACCTCTTGCGCCACGAAAAATGCGCCCTTCACATTGGTGTTGAACATGAAGTCAAAGTCGTCCTCGCCCACGTCTTGCAGGCGCTGCGTGGTGCTCACGCCCGAGTTGTT
>JANOTE010000294.1:0-1810 GCA_031416195.1 Rhodoferax sp. | reverse complement strand
CACGGAGCTGTGCTGCTAGATGGCAACAACGAGGTGCTGCGCCCTGCCATCCTGTGGAATGACACCCGCGCCAGCCTCGAATGCGCGCAGATGATGCAGGAGTTGCCCACGCTGCCGCAGCTCGCCGGCAGCCTGGTGATGTCGGGCTTTACCGCGCCAAAACTGCGTTGGCTGACAACCCATGAGCCTCGTGTTTTTGAGCACGTCGCAAAGGTGCTGTTGCCCAAAGACTATGTGCGCTTCATGTTCACCGATGATTTTGTGACCGATATGTCGGATGCCAGCGGAACCGCTTGGCTGGACGTTGAAAAGCGCGATTGGTCGGATGTCTTACTGAGGCTTACTGAGTTGACGCGGCAACACATGCCGCGTCTTGTCGAGGGCAGCCAGTCCGGCGGCGTGCTGACTGCTGTTGTGGCCCAGCAGTTGGGTTTGAAGCCAGGGATCATAGTCGCGGGTGGCGGTGGCGACAACGCCTCCAGCGCTGTCGGCATGGGTGCAGTGGATGCGGGCCAAGGGTTTCTGTCACTGGGCACCAGTGGCGTGCTGTTTCTGGTCACGCCAAGCTACATGCCTAATGCCGCCAGCGCCACCCATGCGTTTTGCCATGCAGTACCGGGCAAGTGGCACCAGATGAGCGTGATGCTGTCTGCCGCCAGTTGCCTGCAATGGGCAACCCATCTTTTGGGTGCTGATTCTGAAGGCGCGCTGCAGGCCAAGGCCAGCGCATTGACTTTGAGCGCGCGCGAACGAGCACCTATCTTTCTGCCCTATTTGAGTGGCGAGCGCACGCCGCACAACAGCGCCTGCGTTCGCGGCAGCTTTCACGGCCTGAGCCACGATACCGCAGCCGCGCATTTGGCTTATTCGGTGATGGAAGGGGTCACCTTCGGTTTGCGCGATGGCCTGCGTGCCTTGCAGTCGGCAGGTTGTTCTGCCTATCGTCTTTCGCTCGTGGGGGGTGGCGCGCGCAGCGCCTTTTGGGCGCAGCAGCTAAGTTCCAGCTTGAATCTTGAGATCGTGACCCACGGCGGCTCAACAGCCGGGGGTGCTTTGGGTGCTGCGCGTTTGGCCTGGCTGGCGGTGGGCGGCGATCTGGCCACCGTTTGCACGGCGCCAGAAGTTGACCGCGTCTTCACGCCAGACCCCTCAGAGCAAGCCCTGTTGGCCCCCCGCTACGAGCAGTTTCGAAATCTCTACCGAGCTTAAAAAAACCAAACTTCAAGGAGCCATCATGACACCCTATTTCAACAACATCAGCCCGATTCAATACGAAGGCCCCGCCTCCAAAAACCCACTGGCCTTCAAGTGGTACGACAAAAACCGCAAAGTGGTGGGTAAAACGATGCAAGAGCAACTGCGTTTCGCCGCCTGCTACTGGCACAGCTTCTGCTGGAATGGCTTTGACCCGTTTGGCTACGACGGCACGTTTGAGCGGCCCTGGCACAGGATGCCTGACCCGATGACAGCAGCCAAAGCCAAGGCGGATGCGGCGTTTGAGTTTTTCCAAAAACTCGGCGCGCCGTACTACTGCTTTCATGACCGCGATATCGCCCCCGAAGGCACTACCCCGCGCGATAGCGTCAACCATCTGCATGAGATGGTCGATGTACTCGGCCTGAAGCAGCAAGCCACCGGCATGAAGCTGCTGTGGGGTACCGCCAACCTGTTCAGCCACCGCCGCTTTATGTCCGGTGCGGCCACCAATCCTGATCCCGAAATTTTTGCGCTGGCGGCATTGCAGGTGAAAGAAGCGATGGATGCCACGCTCAAGTTGGGCGGTGAAAACTACGTGCTGTGGGGTGGCCGC
>JANOTE010000293.1:0-5603 GCA_031416195.1 Rhodoferax sp. | reverse complement strand
GCAGCAGCGCCTGGTGGTGCTGCGTGAATTGGCGCAGACCCGGTTTGTGCATTTAGCCTCCAGACTGCGGCTGCAAGCGCTGGCGGGCGCGGCTGATCTGGGCGCGGTGAGCGCGGTCAACAGTCTGCTGCAGCACTGATTTCTACCGTAAAGTCAAGGCGGCAAGTCGGCCTGGGCCAAAACGAAGGACCTCGGGTTGAAGCCAAAATCCCGCTGCGCCTCGGCGTGCGAAAAAACCAAGTCTTGGTTCATGCGCTGCGCCATGGCGCTGGACCACTGGCGGTATTTGGGCAGGATTCTCAGCATCGATACAGCCAGCCCAAAGGCCCACAGCGGCACGGGCAGCAAACGTACCGGGCGCCCGAGCACTGCAAAAATCCTGACAACCATGGCGCGGTAAGCCAAGGTCTCGGCGCCCGAGATGTTGTAGGCCCGATTGATCGACGCAGGTGCTTGCAATGCGCTGATGCAGGCGCTGGCTACATCGGCGGCATGGATCGGCTGGCGCAGGCCCGCTGCCTTGCCAAACACCGGAAAGAAGCCGAACCGGCGGATGAAACGGGCAATCTCGGTGATGTTTTTGTCCAGCCCCAAGCCGTAGATCAGGGTCGGGCGAAGCACCACCCACTCCACACTGCGAGGCTGTGCCCACTGTGCGATTTGCGCCTCAGCACGGGCCAGTTTTTGTGCGACGGCCTGCTCTTGCGGGTCGTGCGAGCCGTGCTTGGTGAAGACGCTGGTTGACGACAGCACCACAACGCGCCGCACCTCATGCGCTTCGAGCAACGCAAAGCAATCTGGCAGTGCCCAGATCGGTGCCAGGCTGATCCAGCGGTGAATCGGCGGCCCAGGTTTGGCGGCGGCACTATGGGTGCCAAGCTGGTGCCAATCCACACCTTGTTCGCCAGGCCGTGGCAGGCTGCGCGAAAACGCCACCACCTGCACGCCGCTTGCAGTCAATGCGGGCAACAGGCAACTGCCGACCAAGCTGGTGGCACCGAGTACGCCGATACGGGTTTGTGTCATGGGGAATTGATGGAATCCAGACGCTACTATTAATATAGCTACTTATGCATATTATGCGAGAGCCAGAGGCTTATTTTATCAATAAAATAAGTGATTTTCGGGCTAAATAAAATAAATTAACCTGTGAGTTAATAAAATCCGAAAATCGGTTGTTTAGCGGTATTTGTTCTTTCTTGGAACGGGTATTATTCACCGATGCATCGCATCACCACTCACCCTGATATTTGCCATGGCAAGCCCTGCATTCGCGGCTTGCGGTATCCCGTGCAGTCGGTTCTCGAGTGGCTGGCAGGGGGCATGACGGTAGCCGATATTCTGGCCGACTTCCCTGATTTGGAGGCTGACGACATTTACGCAGCCCTTGCCTACGCGGCACGCCTGACGCAAACCAACCATGTGGAGTTGCTGGCCGCGTGAAATTCATTGTTGACGCGCAATTGCCACTGAAGTTGGCGGTTGCTTTGAATGCAGCCGGACACGACGCAGTTCACACACTCAACCTGCCCGATAAAAACCGCTCCAGCGACACCTTCATTACCCGCATTGCTGATGCCGAAGGCCGTGTTGTCGTGAGCAAGGACGCTGACTTTGTGACCTCCCACATCGTCACGGGTTCGCCATTGCGCTTGTTGCAGATTTCGACAGGGAACATGCAAAACTTGATTTTGTTGCCCCTGATTTTGAATAATGTTGATCGGATTGAAGCGGCCTTCGAGTCTGTTGCCTATGTGGAGTTAACCGCAAGCACGATGATTGCCCATGCGTAGTTGCGTTTGATTGAAAAATCAACTTTGCTTTGTGCAAGCTCACTGGCCCTGCTGCGCCAGCGCCCGCTCCTGCGCCATCTGCTTCAGCGCATTGCTCTTTGTCATCGACCGCGATCACAGCGGCGCTTAGATAGATGAAGCTGTTGACAAGCCAAGCCGGTGCGTGTTCCATAATTCAACTTCCAAGAGTGCGTTGGCGATAACATGGCGCAAAACCGGTCGGGTTGAATAATTTCAAGGAATCTTTCATGCCAGTCGTCGTCATCGCTAATCCAAAAGGGGGTGTGGGCAAGTCCACGCTGGCCACCCATGTGGCGGGCTACTTCGCCGCAAAAGGGCACGCCGTCATGCTCGGTGATGCGGATCGCCAGCAGTCATCGCGCCTGTGGCTGGGCTTGCGAAGCCTTCAGATGCGGTCGATTTCAACCTGGGAGATGAACGCGGATTTGATCGTCAAGCCCCCACGTGGCATCACCCACGTGGTGGTGGACACGCCGGCCGGCCTGCACGGCTGGCGCTTCAATGATGTGATGAAGATGGCCGACAAAATCATCGTGCCGCTGCAACCCAGCGTGTTTGACATCTTTGCCACGCGCGCGTTCTTGGATCAACTGTTGGCCAGCAAGCACCACGAGCACCTGCAAATTGGCCTGGTCGGCATGCGGGTCGATGCGCGCACCATCGCAAGCAGCCATCTGCGTGAATTTGTGGAGACGCTCAAGCTGCCCGTGCTGTCCTATTTGCGCGACACGCAAAATTATGTGCACCTTGCGGCGCGCGGGCTGACGCTGTTTGATGTTGCGCCCGGCCGGGTCGAGAAAGACTTGGCGCAGTGGGAAGGCATCTGCAAATGGCTGGATGCGTAAACGCCTCGAACCATCGCACTGACAATCCACTCAATTTCTCAATTAACGAACTGAAAACCCATGAAAACATTTCAAACCCTGGCAGAGCTCGCAACCCACGTCGGCCAAGAGGTGGGCACCAGCGACTGGATCACCGTCACCCAACAGCAAGTCAACCTGTTTGCACAGGCTACGGGTGACCACCAGTGGATTCACGTTGATGTGGAGCGCGCTAAAGCCGGGCCCTTCGGCGCGCCGATTGCGCATGGCTTTCTCACGCTGTCGCTGCTACCGAAGTTTTTCGCATCGACGTTTGAAATCGTTGAAAAGGGCATGGGCGTGAACTACGGCCTGAACAAAGTGCGCTTCACCTCGCCTGTGCCGGTGGGCAGCCGTCTGCGCGCCCGCATGAAGCTGCAGAAGGCCGAAGCCATCGACAACCACGGCATGCAGATGACTTGGGAAGTGGCGGTAGAACGTGAGGGGATTGCCAAGCCAGTGTGCATTGCGGAATCGATTGGGCGGCAATATCCCAAGGCGGCTGGTTCCAATTAACTGATATCTAATATATAGCATGCTATGCGCATAATACGTGAGCTAGAGTTCTTTTTGGTTGATAACTTCGGCTGAAGCTTTGTTTTTGGGGCAAATTAACCGTAATTTGACTACATTTGTAGTAAAAATGCAGTAAAATGCCTACAGTTCTGCCATGAATTTGCGGGCCGCCGTAGCGCGGCGCGAGATACAAGTGCAGGCCAGCGATTGAGTACACTTGAGAGGGGCTACGGGATCAAAAACCAGCCAGCCCACGTGGCTCACTGTTGAGCCAGCGCGGACGTTCAACACCATGATTTTTCAAGCTCTGATTGCCTTTGCCCTGGCGTTTGGCACCCTTGCGCCGCTCCAAGCCCAGCCTGCCTCGGGTGCCGCCACCGCGCCGGGCAGTGCCGACACGGCCACCGGCACCGATGTAGCCAAAGACCTTCCCAGTGATGCCGCTTTGCTGCGCGAGCACCTGGCACAGGGTGAGCAGGCCCCACCTGGCCAGGGCAGTGCGTCGCAATCATTGCAAAAGGCCCGCCCGAGTGTGCAGGCCAACAGTCCAGAAGGCAATGGCTTGCCACGCCCCACGCAAGGCGCGCGTGAGGAGGGCGATGTTGCAAACGCGGTGAGAGACTTCGTCAGGCCGCTGCATCAGGAAATCAGCAACTCCAGCGTGGTGCAGGTCGTGCGTGAGATCGATGCTGCAGTGGGCGCAACAAACCAGGCCGACAGGGCGCAGGTGCCGCCCGGCTATGCCCCGCGCGGCACCTATTCACCGGGTGCAGCGCCAGGCACAGCACCGGGTACAGCGCAACGAGGTCGCGAGGTAGACCCGCACGCGGTTAGCTTGATGTGGCAGGAGTTACTGGAGGAGGTCGTGCCGTGGGCGCTGGCCGGCGCGGTCGTCGCCGTGCTGGCTTACGGTGGTTTTTTTTGGTTGAAAGTGATCAAGTTTAAAAATTCGAAGCAGGGCAACAAGCGCCGCGACGCGCGAAAGAGTGGTCGCCGGTTGAGCCGCATGTCACACAGCGCAGCGGTGGTCGAAAGCGCTCAGGATGAAATGGCTTCGCGTGTGCCAGCGGCCATGCCGCGCAAGTCTTCCTTGGACAGCTTGGATCGATCATCCAGGCGCGGGTCAAGTCGTGAACAGGGGCGTGAACAGGGGCGTGAACAGGGCCGTGAACCAAGCCGCACTTCAAGCCAATCCGCAAGCCGTATTGGAAACCACAATCCAGACGGCGCCATCCGCTGAATGGCCACCTTCCAAACCCCCTGCGAACTCGCAGTCGTCATCCCCACCTTCAACGAGCTGGGCAACATCGAGCCGCTGCTGGCCCTGCTGGAGAAGGCGCTGGCGGGCATCACGTGGGAGGCGATTTTTGTTGATGACGACTCGCCCGACGGCACCGCGCAATTTCTGCTGGCGCTGTCCAGCCGCAACCCGCGCGTGCGCTGCCTGCGCCGGGTGGGGCGCCGGGGCCTCTCCAGCGCCTGCGTGGAGGGCATGCTGTCCAGCGGGGCCGACTGCCTGGCGGTCATTGATGCCGATTTGCAGCACGACGAAACCCTGCTGCCCCAAATGCTGCACGCGCTGCAGCATGAGCCGTTTGACCTGGTGGTGGGCACCCGCTATATGGAAGGAGGCAGTGTGTCCGGCTGGGACGCATCCCGCCAGAAGATCAGCAGCCTGGCCACCACGTTAAGCCAACGCCTGCTGGGGATAAAGCTCAAAGACCCGATGAGCGGGTTTTTCATGATCCGCCGCGCTGCGTTTGAAGGCGCGGTGTATGGCCTGTCCAGCATCGGCTTCAAAATTCTGGTGGATTTGGTGGCATCGTCCAAAACACCGCTGCGTGTGAAGGAGCTTCCCTATCAATTTCGCAACCGGCTGGCCGGGATCAGCAAGCTGGACAACCGCGTGGCGTGGGACTACCTGATGCTGCTGGTCGATAAAACTATCGGCCGATACGTGCCTACGCGGCTGGTGTCGTTCGCGGCGATTGGTGGCTTTGGCGTGCTGGTGCATTTGCTGGTGTTGACGCTCGCCCTGAGTTTGATGGGGGCAGATTTTGTGGCCGGGCAGACCATCGCCGTCACCGTGGCGATGGTGGGCAATTTCTTCTTGAACAACGCGCTGACTTACCGCGATCAGCAGCTCCAAGGCTTGGGTCTGGTCGGCGGCTTGATCAAGTTCATGCTGGCCTGCTCGGTTGGCGCGTTCGCCAATGTGGGCGTGGCCTCCTACATCCACAGCGGCTACGGGCACTGGGCCCTGTCGGCGCTGGCCGGCATCGTGGTGGGCACGGTGTGGAACTATGGCGCAACCGCGTGGCTGGTGTGGATCAAGCCCAAGCGCAAGTGATCGGCGCAGCATGGCGTTGATCCGCCAAGTGCTGGGCGACCGCTGGTCGCTCGGGCTGCT
>JANOTE010000292.1:0-17496 GCA_031416195.1 Rhodoferax sp. | reverse complement strand
GCGCTGGCATTGGTCTTCGTACAGTTGATAGATTTCAATTTTCTTTCGACTGTCTTCCGTGCTTACTTCCACCGCATTCGGGCGCAAACCATCCTCTTTGCAACCCGCAATGAACCACATCGTCGGCTTGGCTGGATAACGCTCGTCATCAATGCCAAACTGTTTGTACAGTCGTTTGATAGCGCTCAATTGATCCTGCGTGTCCAGGATTTGAAATGCCTGAGGCAGGTTTGCCAATTTGTAATGAGAGCGCAAAAACCGGTTGCAAAGCCCATGAAAGGTGCCAATCCACATGCCACGCACGTTCACCGGCAACATGGCTGACAGGCGCGTCATCATTTCCTTCGCAGCCTTGTTGGTGAACGTCACCGCCATAATGCCGCCGGGCGACACCAGGCCGTTTTGCAGCAACCACGCGATGCGGGTGGTGAGAACGCGCGTCTTGCCCGAGCCGGCACCTGCCAGAATCAGCGCATGCTCGTTGGGCAACACCACGGCGGCACGCTGCTCGGGATTGAGATGGTGTAAGAGCGGCGAATCTGGCGCGACTGCCGATCGAGAGACTGGTTTGACTTCTGAAAACATATCCTCATTGTAGGAATCTACCCATGATCTTTTCCGGTTTATTGCCCGTGCTGCCGATGGTAATTTTTGCCACTCAAATGGCGGCTGGCAACGCGTTCGCGCAAGCCTCCTGTTCCAGTGACGGCCAGCAACCACCCACGGCGCTGGTGGAGCGCTTTATCAGCGCTGATTGCGACACCTGCTGGCGCGATCCGGCCACAGCGAACCCCAAGAAAGGCGAGCTGGCGGTGGACTGGATCGTCCCGACCGCCAGGGGCGACGATGCGCCGCTTTCCTCAGCTGCGACCCGCGAAGCGCAGTTCCGGCTGGATGCAATCCAAAAGGCCGCCCCGAAAACGACGTTCAACCTGCGCCGCCAAACTTTCGCCAGACCGCTGCCCTTGCGGGTGGCGCTCGGCGTAGCGCTGGGTGGCTACATCGGCGCGTCCATCGCACTCACGCCGTTGCGCGGCGATAGTTTGCCAATCCACGCCATGACCGCCCACCTGCTGCTGGTTGAAGAAATACCAGCGGGCGCCGACGGGACACCCGTGGCGCGCAATCTGGTCAGGAATTCGTTGAAAATCATCTGGAATGAGCCAGAGCAAAGCGTGCCGCAAGCCAATGCCCGCAAACGTCTTTATGAATCCCGCCCCATGAGCATTCCCCAAGGCACCAACCCAGATCGACTTCGTGTGGTGGGGTGGGTGGACGATGCCAATGGCATGGTTATTGCCGGTGCGGCGAGTTTCTGCGCGAAATAGACCACTACAGATTTCCTCGGGCTGCGCCAAGACTTGCGCGCATGGGTGGAAATTGAATCAAACCCGCACCGTAAATGCAACCAGCTCAGCCCCCACATCACCCACGCTGTGCCCCAAGGCGATCTGACCACTGGCACGAAGCATCACCTCCTCGCGGCGTAGCACCATTTCTGGCTCGCCGCGCACAATGACGAAGGTGCCGTTGGTGCTCTGGTCGAACAGGTAAAACTTGTCGCGTCTGAGCTCGATGCGGGCGTGTACGCGCGAGGCCATGCGGTCGGCCACCAGAACTTCGCAGGACGCGTCACGGCCCAAGAACACACCCACGTTGGACTGCGTGAGGCGGTGCAGTTTGCCGGCATGGCGCAGTTGTAGCTCGACATGACCCGCTGCAGCCAGGGCCGACGGCGTGGTCATCGTAAGCTCTTCGGTCGGTTGCCACAGCACCTCACACACCTCGACATCATCGCCCTTGCCTTTGACGGACAGCGCGGCAATCGGGCGAGTACTGCTGCGCAACATCGGCGACAGCATGTCCACCGCAGCGCGGGTGGTCATGATCTGGTTGCCTTTGGCCAGCCCCGCCATGCGGGCCGCCAGGTTCACGGTGTCTCCAAACACATCGTTGTTTTCTTCAATGACGCTACCCACGTGAAAGCCCGCGCGAATGGCACGCTGCACGCCAGCAGCGGGGGGCAGGGAGGTGATTTTGAGCTGCATGTCAGTGGCGGCCAGGCAAGTGCTGTCAGCATCAGGCAGCACGCACATCACTTCGTCGCCAATGGTTTTCACGACCCGCCCGCCATAGCGGGCCGTCGCAACACGCATCACCTCAAGGCACTCGTCAATCATCCGCTTCGCCTGCGCATCTCCCAGCGTGTCATACAACCGGGTGCTGCCAGCAATGTCGGCAAACAGAACTCCTACCAATTTAGACATACTATATATTCAATAGCAACAAGGTAAAATTATTCGTGGGCTACGAGCCTATCTTATCTAAAAACCAGCTGCGAGGCCATCCCGGCGGGCATCACTGGCTGCAATATACCCGTTATGGGTATTTTTGTCCATTTTCCAGATAAACTGACCGGCACCAAAGTCTTGGTACGAATCATTGATGATCTCCATCTGGTGGCCCCGATCACTCAAGGCCTGCACCGTGGCTGCTGACATGCCAGACTCGACATTGATCTCCAGGCCCGTGTTGAAGCGCCAGCGCGGAGCGTCGCACGCGGTTTGCGGGTTTTGTCCGTAATCCAGCATGCGCACCAGGGACTGCATGTGGCCTTGCGGCTGCATATTGCCGCCCATCACGCCAAAACTCATTTGAGGCTGCCCGTCTTTGGTGAGAAAAGCCGGAATGATGGTGTGAAACGGCCTTTTCCCCGGTGCCACGACGTTCGGGCTGGCTGCGTCCAGGCTGAAACCGTGACCGCGATTCTGCAAGCTGATGCCAAAACTTGGCTCGACACAGCCTGAGCCAAAGCCCATGTAGTTGCTTTGAATGAAGCTCACCATCATGCCGGACTCGTCAGCCGCAGTGAGGTAAATAGTGCCGCCCCGGCGATGCGGATCATTCGGCGTGCCCGCATTGAAGACTTGCGCGCGCTTGCGGTCAATCAGTCTGGCGCGGGATGACAGGTAGGCATCGTCCAGCATCTGCTCCACTGTGACTTCCATGCTGGAGCCTTCCGACACATAGCGGTAGACATCGGCAAAGGCGAGCTTCATCGCCTCAATCTGCAAATGCTGAGCGTCAACACCATCCACATCGAACCCAGCAATGTCGAATTTATCGAGAATGCCCAGCGCAATCAGGGCGGCAATGCCTTGCCCATTCGGCGGAATCTCATGCAAAGCATAGCCCCGGTAGTTTTTTGCGATGGGCGTCACCCACTCTGCCTGATGCGCGGCAAAGTCACTGGCTTTGAGGCTGCCACCGTTGTGGCTTGAAAACTTCTCAATCGCTGCTGCAATCTCACCGTTGTAAAACGCCTGGCCTCGGGTGGCAGCAATGGCGCGCAAGGCCCGTGCGGCGGCTTTGAACTGGAACAGTTCGCCCACGTTGGGCGCCCGGCCAAACGGCAAAAAAGCCTGCGCAAAACCGGGCTGGGATTGCAGCTCGTCCACGGGTGCCGTCCACTTGCCCTGCACGATGGGCGGCACGCAATAACCCCGCTCGGCAATGTCAATCGCTGGGGCCAGCAAATCCGCGAAAGGCAACTTGCCAAACCGTTCGCTCAATGCCACCCAACTGCTCACCGCACCGGGCACGGTGACGGAATCAAACCCGCGCTTGGGTGGCGTTTGGGCATCCGCGCCATACCTTGCGCGGAAATACGCTTGCGTCCACGCGGCAGGAGCGCGACCGGAGGCGTTCAAGCCATGCAGTTCTTTGCCATCCCACAAAATGCAAAACGCGTCACTGCCCAAGCCATTGCTCACAGGCTCACAAATCGTCATGGCAGCTGCTGCAGCAATGGCAGCGTCCACCGCATTGCCACCCCTGTGCAGCATGCTCAAACCCGCCTGCGCGCCCAGGGGGTGCGAGGTGGACACCACATTGCGTGCAAACAATGGCATGCGGGTGGACGGGTAGGGATTGTTGTATTTGAAGTTCATGGAAACCAGAATGAGCCGAAGCGAAGGATGTTATTTTGTCAGGCTTTGCAGTGACCGTTGTTGCGATACGGCGGCAATTCAACGGCGGCTGACACCCCATGCAAAGCGGCACCCGAAGGTGCCGCTTTGCATCACTGCCCCATCAACGGTTAGTCTTCAACGAAGGCTTCCTCCCGCTTGCTTTTGACCGACGGCAACAGCACTATCACCAGCATCAGCAAGGCTGCAGCCAAAAGGCCGGCAGACAGGCCACGGGTCACAAAAACGGTCCAGTCACCGCGTGACAGCAACAAGGCACGTCGCAGGTTCTCTTCCATCATCGGGCCCAGAATGAAGCCCAGCAACAGTGGCGCGGGCTCCATGCCAAGCTTGTTGAACAGGTAGCCAATGAAGCCAAACCCTGCAACCATCCAGATGTCAAAAGTGTTGTTGTTGGTTGAATAAACGCCAATCGCACAAAACAGCACGATGGCCGGGAACAGGAAGCGGTAAGGTACGGTCAACAGCTTGATCCACATGCCGATCAAAGGCAGGTTCAAAATGATCAGCATGGCGTTGCCAATCCACATGGAAGCGATCAGACCCCAGAACAGCTCAGGGTTGCTGGTCATGACCTGCGGGCCAGGCTGGATATTGTGGATCGTCATCGCGCCGACCATCAAGGCCATCACGGCATTGGGTGGAATTCCCAAGGTGAGCAGCGGAATGAAGGAAGTTTGCGCACCCGCATTGTTGGCGGACTCTGGCGCTGCAACGCCCCTGATATTGCCTTTGCCAAACGGCACTTCCCCTGGTTTCATCGGGATTTTCTTCTCAAGTGCGTAGGCTGCGAAAGCCGCCAGCAAAGCGCCACCACCGGGCAGGATTCCCAAGGCTGAGCCCAGAAAGGTTCCGCGCAAAACAGCAGGTGTCATGTTCTTGAAGTCCTGTTTGGTAGGGAACAGTCCGCTGACTTTTGCTGTAAATACTTCGCGATCATCCTCAGGCACCGACAGGTTGCTGATGATCTCGCCGTAACCAAACACGCCCATGGCGATTACCACAAAACCAATGCCGTCGGTCAACTCTGGAATGTCGAAGCTGAAGCGCGCCACGCCGGAGTTCACATCGGTACCCACCAGCCCCAGCAGCAGACCCAGCACGATCATGCCGATGGCCTTGAGCAAGGAGCCGGATGCCAGAACCACCGCGCCGATCAAGCCCAGGATCATGAGCGAGAAATACTCGGCTGGGCCAAACTTAAACGCCAGTTCGGTCAGGGGTGGCGCAAACGCCGCCAATATTAAAGTGCCGACGCAGCCCGCGAAAAACGAGCCCAGGCCCGCCGCCGCCAAGGCTGGCCCCGCTCGACCATTTCGGGCCATTTGATAGCCGTCGATGCAGGTAACCACAGAGGACGATTCTCCCGGCAGATTGACCAGAATGGCCGTGGTTGAGCCGCCATACTGAGCGCCGTAGTAAATGCCAGCCAGCATGATCAAGGCCGAAACGGGTGGCAGCGCATAGGTTGCCGGTAGCAGCATCGCAATGGTCGCCACTGGCCCAATGCCCGGAAGTACGCCAATCAGCGTGCCCAAGATGCAACCGATGAAGGCGTAAAGCAGATTGATGGGCGTGAAGGCAACGCCAAAACCGAGTGCGAGGTTATTGATCAGATCCATTTGTTTTTCCTCAACCGGTAATGAAAGAAGGCCACACCGGAATCTGTAGCTTGAGCAGCACGATGAACGCCAGATAACTGCCCACCGCCAGGATGGTCGCCAGAATCAGAACGTCTTTGAGTCTGAACCTTTCACCCGCCAAACTGGCAATAATCGCCAAGGCATAAATCGCCAGTATCATTCCCATGGCAGGCAATTTGATACTGGGCAGGCCACCGAGGAGAATACCGAAGGCCAGATTCGCACCAAGCACAAATATGATGGGCCGCCAAGCCCATCTCCCGATCTTGTCGCCACCTTTTTTTCCAATAATCAGCGCCTTGCCAATTTCAACCGCGCCCAGAATCGCCAGCACAATGCCCAGCATCAGGGGAAAGTAGCCGGGCCCCATACGGGCACCAGTGCCGACGTTGTAAGTCTTCGCGCCCAATGCAAAAGCGATGCCCACGACAAGAAACAAAAGGCCCGCGAAAAAATCTTTCTGACTTTTAATGCCCATACCAATCTCCTTATAAGTTCTACGCCTCTGGATTCTGCCTTGAAACGCTTTGGTGAACCCTTGTGGATTCCACCTATGCCGCGAGAACCCGCAGCACAGCCTGGCGATCAGGAAAGCGGCGGCGTCGAGGAAAGCACCTCTTCAATCACGGTTTGCCCCTCAGCCACTTTCATGGCACCTGCCAGACGCAGTGGCCTCATTCCATCGGCAATCGCCTGGCGTTTCAATGAATCGATATTGGGCTCGTTGCTGACGCGGCTCTTAAAAGCCTCACTAACTTGCAGCAGCTCGTACAGGCCCATACGGCCCATGAAACCTGTCATGCGACAGTCCACACAGCCCACAGGCCGATAAGGTTTGTAGCCGCCACTGAGCTTCCAGGGCTTGACCAGCTCACCCAACGCCTCCAACGGCGTATGTTCGTCGGGCACTTTGCACAGCTTGCACAGCGTACGCACCAAGCGCTGCGCCAACACGCCCAGTAGCGTCGCATTGATCAGGTAGGACGGTATGCCCAGCTCCATCAAACGCGTGACAGCCGATGGCGCGTCGTTGGTATGCAGGGTAGAAAACACCAAGTGACCCGTCAATGCCGCCTGTACCGCCATCTCGGCCGTTTGCAGGTCGCGAATTTCGCCGACCATGATGATGTCCGGATCCTGGCGCATGAGGGCACGCAGGCCTTCGGGGAAACCAAAATCCAACTGCGGTTGTACCTGCGTCTGGTTAAACGACGGCTCAATCATCTCTATCGGATCTTCAACCGTGCTCACGTTGACCTCTTCAGTGGCGATGCGTTTCAAGGTGGCGTACAGCGTGGTGGTCTTGCCGGAGCCGGTCGGCCCCGTCACCAGAATAATTCCGTGCGGCCGCTTGACCAGCGTTTCCCAGCGCTTCGCGTCGTGTACAGAGAAACCCAGTGCATCTAGATCCTTCACCGCGTTGTCAGGGTCGAAAATCCGCATGACCATCTTTTCGCCAAACGCTGTGGGAAGGGTGGAGATGCGCATCTCGATCTCGTCGCCGCGCGGGTTTCGCGTCTTGATGCGGCCATCTTGCGGTCGCCTGCGCTCGACCACATCCATGCGCCCGAGCAATTTGATGCGCGCCGTCATCGCGTTGAGCACGCTCATCGGCATCTGGTAGACCGGATGCAGCACACCGTCAATACGGAAGCGAATCACGCCCTGCTCTCGCCGTGGCTCCAGGTGAATATCACTGGCGCGCTGGTCAAACGCGTACTGCCACAGCCAGTCCACCACTTGCACAACGCTTTGATCATTGGCATCGAGCTGTTTGTTGGTCTTGCCAAGCTCCACCAATTGCTCAAAACTGGCACCACCCGAGTTGCCGCCCGACTTCATCGCCATGCGCACCGACTTGGACAGCGCAAAAAACTCGACGGTGAATTTGTGAATGTCCTGTGGGCTCGAAATCACGCGACGCACTGTCCGCTTGGACTGGCGCTCAACCTCGGTGACCCAATCCGTCACAAACGGCTCGGCGGTGGCGATGACCACTTCAGTCGGCGTCACCTGCACTGGCAATATCTTGTGCCGCTCGGCGTAGGCAGCACTCATGGTGTCAGCCACCTTGCCCACGTCAACGCGAAGCGGATCAATGCGCAGATAGTCCAGCGATGCCCAGCCCGCAAGCCACTGCGTCAACATCTCAACATCCAGCGGTTTGCCGTCACTTGCGCGACGCATCGCGACACTGGCCAGCCTCAGCAGCGGGTGCTGCGCACTTTCGGCCTGAGCACAGCGGGCAATCGTGCGGGCCGCTTCATCATCAGCAATGATGCCATCTGCACGCAGCCATTTCACCAAATAATGCCAATCCAGTGGCCCCACGTGGCTGGTCGTTACGGGCTTGGGGGCTTTCAGCGCAGTAGTCATAAAGGGAGTTGTTTGAGAATTCGCACCCATTGCAAGGCGGGCAGGCCCCACTGAGTTTGGATGATTTCAGCGCGCGCCGCAAGCACGGCGCGCGTGGGGCGCACGGCTTCGCGCAGGGCGAGCACGATGGTATTGCCCTCCCGCGTGGCTTTGAAAGCCCAGATGGCATCTGCCCCAAACACCGCAGCAATTTTGTCCACACTGCGCTGGTAACTCGATGATCGCCCAAAAAGATTGACCGTCATGGAGCCACTGGGTGTCAGTAGCTGCCTGCAATCCGCATAAAAGGCTGTACTGTCCAGCACGGGTGCCGCCGCCTCGTCGTCGTACAAGTCGACATGAAGCAAGTCAACGGTGCCGCGCCATTTTGGATTTTGAATCTCCCGCGCAGCATCGGCCAGCACAACCTGGGTGCGACTGTTGTCCGCCGCCAGTTTGAACCAGCCGCGACAGGCCAGCACGACCTGCGGGTTGATTTCCACCGCGCAGGTCTTCATGCGCAACACTTTATGACAGAACTTGGTCAACGAAGCCGCGCCAAGCCCCAACTGCATCGCTTGGCGCTTGGGCAGCGTGGCCGAATCAATAAACAGCAGCCCAGCCAGCATTCGCTGAACGTATTCATGCACCAGCACATAGGGCGCATCCAGCAGCATCGAGCCCTGTATCCACTGCGTACCCAAATGAAGATGGCGAACCGGCCCATCATCAGAAAAATTGACCTCGGGAAACGTGGATGGGCGGGTTTTCAAGATAAAGGCATTATCTCCATGCTGCTGGCAGTCCCGTTCAGACCGTCCAGCAACAGCTTGAGTCGCGGCAGCGCGTCCCCGGAGTTCGCTGCGGTCGCCGCCATCAGCTCGGTCGTGGTGATGCCGCGCAATTCCGAAATCACACCCGCGATGCGCGGCAACTGCGACGGCTCGTTGATTCCCTGGGGCTCGCCAGCGGCCCGCTGCGCCACTGTCTTGTAAAGCCATTGCGGTGGAATGTCCGGCGAATCTGTCTCCATCACCAGCGCATCCAGCGGCAATATCGTCGCGAGGTGGCGTATGGCGCGGGCCGCCTCGTAAGTCACGGTTCCGCCAAAACCCAGCTTGAAGCCTAATTTGATGAATTCACGCGCCTGAACCTCGCTGCCGTTGAACGCATGCGCAATACCGCCAAAACGATAGCCATCACGCCCCAGCTCCCGCAAGTGCTTGAGCAGCCGGTCTGCCGACTGACGGACATGCAAGATCACCGGCAAACCATACTTTTTGGCCAGGCGCAACTGCGCACGGTAAAAATGCTCTTGGCGCTCTTTCAACGGGCTTGCGCGCAGCTCAGGCACAAAAAAATCCAGACCGATCTCGCCCACCGCCACCAGGCGCGGATCGTCTTGATATTCGCGCAATTGCATGTCCAGAAAGTCGATGTCTGATTCGGCAGCCCGTTTTACACAAAGAGGGTGAATACCCAAGGCATAGCTGTCACCATTGGCATGCGCCAGCGCCCGCACGGTCTGAAAATTGCTCACCTGCACGGCAGGAATAACGCAATGCAGTACGTTGTTATCCCGCGCATGCTTGCTGACGGCGGCGAACCTGCCATCAAACTCCGGGGCATCCAAGTGGCAGTGGGTGTCGATCCAAAACGGCATTTCTGGAAAATACCACAAGGCCTGTCCAGCGCGGCAGTACAGTTCCTTGCTCCAAAGGTGCAAAGCTGATTGAACCGTGATACTGTTTGGCCTGTTGACCCCACCGACAACCGACCCAGGTACCCGCATGCCCAAGTCAGCGCTTTACAGCCGATCAAACCCATCGCCCCAACTGCGAGGTGCCGAGGATACGCCGCCCATTGACAGCGCGGCACCTGCACAAAAACGCTTTTCCGCGCTTCGAAAGCTGTCGCCCAGCGACCCCCGGCTGCTTTGGTCTGCCATTGCCCTTTTGGCGGCGCTGCTGGCGGCCAATGCCGGAATGATGATGCGTCCCGGCCCGCCCAAACTCACGCAGGCCATCATTGACAGCGCGGTTTTGAAAACACTGGAAACGGCTGACCTGCCATCGCCCGCTGCCAAAGCCTACGAGACGATATTGCCCTCGGTCGTGCAAGTGCTGGGTTTTGTGAAAAGCAAAGACGGCAAGGAAGACATCCAAAACGGGGTTGGCACTGGCGTGGTGATTGTCGACAAAGGCATCATCCTGACCAACCTGCATGTGGTGCAGGGCTCGCACAGCATCAAGGTGATTTTTTCTGACGGGCTGGAGTCCACTGCATCGGTGACTGGAACCAAACCGGAATCTGACTTGGCCGTGCTGCAAGCCCACAAAATCCCCGACGACATGATTGCTGCGACGATGCGCTCCACCTCGGATTTGCGCCCAGGTGACCAGGTGCTGGCGGTCGGATTTCCATTCGGCATCGGGCCCTCTGCATCGGCGGGTGTTATTTCTGGGCTAAAGCGCTCTTTTCGCTCGCCCGAAGGCAAAAATGAGCTGAACAACCTGATCCAGTTTGATGCCGCTGCCAACCCCGGCAATTCGGGTGGGCCGCTGGTCACCATGGACGGGCAAGTCGTGGGCATCGTCACCGCCATCTTGAACCCCACACCGCACCGCACCTTTCTGGGTATCGGCTTTGCCGTGCCCATTGAGGATGCATCTTCGGCAGCGGGACTGCCTCCTTTCTGATCTTCGTTAAACAGGAAAACCATGTCTGACAACTCATTGCAAAGCCCTGATACCGCTCAGTTGATGGAGAAAATCCTGTACGAGGTCAAGCGCGTCGTCGTCGGCCAAGACCGCTTTCTGGAGCGCGTGATGGTCGCTATCCTTGCGCAGGGTCACCTGCTTGTGGAAGGTGTTCCCGGTTTGGCCAAGACGCTCACCGTGAAGACGCTGGCCAACACCATTCAGGGTGACTTCAAGCGCATTCAGTTCACGCCAGATTTGGTGCCCGCCGATTTGGTCGGCACACGCATCTACAACCAGAAGACAGGCGATTTTTCAACCTCGCTCGGCCCGGTGTTCACCAACCTGCTGCTAGCCGACGAGATCAACCGCGCGCCCGCCAAAGTGCAGAGCGCGCTGCTGGAGGTGATGCAGGAGCGCCAAGTCACGATTGCGGGTGTGACTCACAAGGTGCCCAGCCCGTTTCTCGTGATGGCAACGCAAAACCCGATTGAGACCGAGGGCACCTACCCGCTGCCTGAGGCACAGGTAGACCGCTTCATGATGAAGGTGCTGGTGGACTATCCGACTGATGAGGAGGAATTTGTGATCGTGCAGCGCGTGATCGGTGCCCCAGTTAGCGCGACACCCGTGGCCACCACCGAGCAGCTTGCCGCACTTCAGCACGAGTGCCGCCAGGTTTATGTCGATCCGAGTTTGATTCAATACGCCGTGCGCCTGGTGTCGGCAACACGCAACCCGGTCAAGCACGACCTGAAGGATTTGGCCCGCTTCATCACCTTTGGCGCCAGCCCGCGTGCCAGCATCAACTTGACCGAAGGTGCGCGCGCATTGGCCATGCTGCGCGGACGCACCTACGCGCTGCCCGAGGACATGACGGATTTGGTGCCCGATGTGCTGCGCCATCGGCTGGTGCTGTCGTATGAAGCGCTGTCCGAAGGGCTGACGGCAGATGCCATCACCGCAAAAATCATGGCCAAAGTGCCGGTGCCGGCCAAACCACTTGCACACGAAAAGCTGGCAGCCTGACGCTTCCAAAAATAGGCAGCCCCGTGTTCAAGTTCTTCAAGCGCAAAAGTGAAAGCATAGGCAAGCCTGCTGTGAGCAGGGCGACTGAGGCTGCAAATTCTCCGCAAATGCAAGGGGCAGAGCACATCCTCAAGCGGCTGGAGTGGACGGTGATCAAGCGGCTTGACGGCCTGCTGCAGGGAGACTACCGCACCTTATTGCGCGGCTCGGGTATTGACCTGGCGGATTTGCGCGAGTACCAGCACCACGACGATGTGCGCCATATGGATTGGAACGTGACTGCGCGGCTGCAAATCCCCCACGTGCGGGTGTTCACAGAAGACCGCGAAATGACCGCCTGGTTTTTGCTGGACTTGAGCCCGTCGATTGACTTTGGCTCCGGCAAGCAGCGCAAGAGCGAGGTGTCCGCCGGGTTCGTCGCCGTGCTGTCACGCCTGCTCACGCGCCATGGCAACCGGGTCGGCGCGCTGCTGTATGGCGCGGGGGTTGACACGGTGATTCCGCCAGGCAGTGGCCGCAGGCACGTGTTGCAAATGATGCACGCCATGGCGCGGCGCCCCACCGCCCGCGACAAGGGCGCAACCCGGCTGCACGAGCTGCTGCAGTCGGCTGCGACGATGGTGCGCAGGCGCTCGACGATTTTTGTCGTGTCAGACTTCATCAGCGAGCCCGGCTGGGAGAAGCCACTGGGCCAATTGGCGCAAAAACATGAAGTGGTGGCGGTGCGTTTATACGACCCGCTGGAGGCTGATCTGCCAGACCTGGGCCTCGTCACCATGCGCGATGCCGAGAGCGGCGAGCAACTGCTGGTGGACACCTCCAACGCCCGCTTTAGGCAACGCTTTGGCCAAATTTCGGCCCAGCGCGAAGCCGAGCTGCGCCAGGCGCTGGCGCGCGCAGGTGTGGACACCCTGGAGCTGTCAACCGACGATGACCTTGTGCAGTCCATCCTGCGCTTCACCGACCTGCGCAAGCGCAAGAGCCGTATCGGCGCGGGGGCCAAGCTGCCAGCGCACTTGAAACAAGTTGCCTGAGCACGGTCGTGTGAGAAATTTGGAGAATCAACGATGAACTTTGATGCACTGATCCCAAAAACGCTGCCTGTCACCTTCATGTGGCCCACTTTGCTGTGGCTGCTGCTGGCACTGCCGCTGCTGGTGCTGGCCTACGTCTGGCTGCTCAAACGCAAAAAGAAAATGGCGCTGCGCTTTTCCAGCCTGTCTATCGTGCGCGAGGCGATGGGCACGGGTCTGAGCATTCGCCGCCACATTCCCCCGTGTCTGTTCTTGCTGGCCATCGCAGCGATGTTGTTGGCGGCATCGCGTCCCTTTGCGGTGGTGGTGCTGCCCTCGCAGCAGGAGACCATCATGCTGGCGATGGATGTATCGGGCAGCATGCGCGCCACCGACGTGGCACCGAGTCGCATCGTGGCTGCACAAAACGCGGCCAAGGCCTTTCTGGCAGCATTGCCGCGCGAAGTGAAGGTGGGAATCGTGGCGTTTGCTGGCTCGGCCCAGGTTGCGCAAATCCCCACCTTGAACCGCGAAGACCTGGTCTCGGCGATTGATCGTTTCCAGCTACAGCGCGCCACCGCCATCGGCAACGGCATCGTGCTGTCGCTGGCCACCCTGTTCCCGGATGCGGGCATTGATCTAAGCGCGATGCAGTTTGGGCAACGTCAAAAAGGTGTGTCGATCGACCAGCCTGTCAAAGAGGCAAAGCAGCCGTTCGTGCCGGTTGCGCCCGGCTCGTATACATCAGCAGCTATTATTTTGCTAACTGATGGTCAACGTACTACGGGTGTGGACTCGATGGAAGCGGCCAAGATGGCGGCTGACCGTGGCGTGCGCGTCTACACCGTGGGCATTGGCACTGTCACCGGAGAAACCATCGGCTTTGAAGGTTGGTCCATGCGCGTCAAGCTGGATGAAGAAACGCTTAAAGCCATCGCCAATAAAACGCAGGCGGATTACTTTTACGCTGGCACCGCCGCAGACCTGAAAAAGGTCTACGAAACATTGAGTTCGCGCCTGAGCATGGAGAAGAAAGAAACCGAGATTTCCGGCCTGCTGGCATTGGCAGCAGCCGTCTTGGCGATTGCTGCAGCGGGCTTGTCGATGCTGTGGTTCAACCGGATTCTGTAGATAAGATGTCAAATGCTATTATATAAATAGCTAATTGTGTATATTCTTCGTGGGTTAGAAGGTTATTTAGTTATAATTTAGGCGATATTTTGCAAATTTTTGATAAAAATTAACCTGGGAGTTAATTTTAACCAACAAGTTCGCCCTTATTCAAGCCGCCAGCTTGCGCGTTTTCCACATCGACACGATCACGCCGCCTGCCATCAGACCGACCCTCACGCTCAGTGAAATCGGTCCAAGCTGTTGCTCCATGCCTGCACAGCGGCGTGGTCAATGAAACAGCGCGCATCCCACATCCGCCAAGGCCTCTTGCGTCAAACGGCTGTGCTCTTCTTAATGACTGACCCAGTCCATCAGCGCTTGCTCGACGATCCATCCCCGAGAGCGTTCGAAACGAGCGGCTAATTGATCGACCTTATCAGCCAGTGCAGAGGGATGTGAGCGGTAAAGACTTTGGTTTCGGCTATCACGGTCATGGTTGTACAGTCACTAATAAATAAAATTTAGTCATAACGATTAAGTTTGATTTAAGCAAATTGATGGTGCGATAAATGTTAAGCCAACGCCTGCTCAAAATCCGCCAGCAAATCCGCCACGTCCTCCAGCCCGACTGACAAGCGAATCATCCCATCCGCGATGCCCATCTCGGCGCGCACTTTTGCGCCTGCTTCCCAGAAAATCGTGGGGGCGACGGGGATGATCAGCGTGCGCGTGTCGCCCAGACCCGTGGCAACAACCGGCAGCTTCAAGCGATTGATGAATGCCAGGCCCGCCGCTTCACTGGCCAGCTCGAATGACAACAGCCACGAGCCCGCGCTGAAATGCGCTTTGGCGATCGCGTGCTGCGGATGGGATTCCAGCATCGGGTAATACACGCGGTTCACCGCTTTGTGGCTTTCCAGAAATCGCGCGATCTGCAACGCCGTGGCACTGGTCTGCCCCAAACGCAGGGCAAGCGTCTCGGCCCCGACGCTGATCTGGTGCGCATGTTCAGAGCTGAGCGTGCCGCCCATGTCGCGCAGGCCTTTTTTGCGGATTTGCTGAAGGCCCCAGCCCTTGGCATCGCCTTTGCGGTAGTTGGCAAAGATATTGGGGTAAGCATCCCAATGGAACAAGCCCGTATCTGTGACGGCGCCACCCAGCGCCGCGCCATGGCCCGCAATGGTTTTTGTGAGTGAGTTGATGATCAACGACGCATTCACCAAGCGTGGCTGGAAAAGATAGGGCGAGGTGATGGTGTTGTCCACCACGTAAATCAGGCCCTTGTCCGCGCACAGCGTGCCGATATTGGACAAGTCGGGCACCTGCGTGCCGGGGTTGGCGATGGTCTCCACAAACACCATGCGCGTGTTGGACTGGATGGCGGCGGCCACGTTGTCGGCCTTTGTCGCATCCACCGTGGTGACTTCAATCCCGAGATCCTTCAGCGTACCCAGCAAGCTGTTGGTATTGCCAAACACGAACTGGCTCGAAATTAAATGATCACCCGCCTTGAGCAAGGTCAAAAACGTAGCGGTGATAGCGGCCATGCCAGTCGCGAAGCTTACCGTGCCCGTGCCCTGCTCCATCTGGGTTATTTTGGCCTCCAGCGCCGCAGTCGTCGGCGTGCCCTGACGCGCGTAGTTGTAGCCGCCTTTCACTGTGCCTTGAAACACGCCGATCAAGTCCTCAACCCGCTCGTAGCCGTATTGAACCGAGGTGTGAATCGGCTTGTGAATGCCGCCATGCTCCACGCCAAAGTGCTGGTCGGCGTGGACGTTTTTAGTGGTGAATCCGGTGGGCTGGGTCATGGTGATTTCAATTCATGTCGATAGATTCGGTCAGCGTACCCAGCGTTAGCCGCAACTGCCGCTGGCACCTTGCTGCCAGGCCCTGATCATGCGTGACCAGAATGAAGGCGGTGCCCTGGTCACGCGCCAATTGCAGCATCAGCTCAAACACGCCGCCTGCCGTGCTGCGGTCCAGGTTGCCGGTGGGCTCGTCCGCCAGTACACAGGCGGGTTGCGTCACCAGCGCGCGCGCAATGGCCACGCGCTGGCGCTCTCCGCCCGACAGCTCTGCCGGGCGGTGATGCAGGCGATCTCCCAAACCCACATCCTTCAGCATTTGAGTGGCAACCCGCGCGCATTCGGCAGGTGCCAGGCGTCGTATCCACAGCGGCATGGCCACGTTGTCCAACGCAGTGAATTCGGGCAGCAGGTGATGAAATTGGTAGACAAAACCCAGATGCTGATTTCGCAACTGCCCCTGCTGCGCCGCACTCAATCCGGCAAGGTTTTGGCCCTTGAGTTGCACTTGCCCGCTGGTGGGTGAATCCAGCCCGGCCAGCAAATGCAACAGCGTACTTTTGCCCGAACCCGATGCGCCGACGATGGCAACCGTCTCACCCGCACGCACTTGCATGTCAACACCTTGCAACACGGTGACATCAAGGCGGCCTTCGGTGAAGCGCTTGGTCAACGCAGTTGCACTTAATACGATCTCATTCATACCTGAGCGCCTCCGCCGGGTTCACCCGGCTTGCATGCCAGCTCGGATAAATCGTCGCGACAAACGCCAAAATCAGTGAGATGACGGCAATCGGCACGATGTCGCCCTGCTGCGGGTCGCTCGGCATGCGGCTGATGAGGTAGATGTCTTTGGGCAGAAAACTCGCACTCAAAACCTTCTCCAAAAACGGCACGATCACATCAATATTGAACGCCACCCCCAAGCCCAGCGCCAGCCCGGCCAGCGTGCCAATCACACCCACCATCGCTCCTTGCACCATGAAAATGCCCATTACGCTGCTGGGGCTGGCCCCTAGCGTTCGCAGGATGGCAATGTCGGCGCGCTTGTCGGTCACCGTCATCACCAACGTGCTGACTAAATTGAACGCTGCCACCGCCACGATCAGCGTGAGGATGATGAACATCATGCGTTTCTCCAACTGCACGGCGGCAAACCAGGTGCGGTTTTGGCGCGTCCAGTCACGGATTAGAAATCTGCCGGTGAGCGTTTGGCCCAGCTCTGCGGCCACCTCACGCGCCTTTTGCAGATCGCGCAACTTGAGGCGAATTCCTGTCGGGCCTTCAAGGCGAAAAATCTTCGCTGCATCGTCCATGTGCAGCATCGCCAGGCCCGAGTCGTATTCATAGTGACCCGAGTCAAACAGTCCCACGATGGTCATCTGCTTGAGGCGCGGCACAACACCGGCGGGCGATACTTGCCCGCTGGGCGCAATCAGCGTGACCGGGTCGCCCACGCGCAAGCCCATGCTGCGCGCCAGTTCTACCCCCAAAACGATGCCAAATTGGCCTGGAATCAGCTTGGCCAGTGTGCTGTCTTTCAGCGCCGCCGCCAGATCCGTCACTTCGCCCTCACGTGCGGGGTCGATGCCGCGAATGATCGCGCCCTTGATGTCTTCACCGCGACCCAGCAGCCCCTGTGCGCCAATGAACGGTGCGGCACCTACGACCTGCGGGTTGGCCGTGACCTCGGCCAGCGTTTGCGCCAGGTCTGGCAGCGCTGCACCATCCGGTGCAAACAGCTCGATGTGCGAGATCACGCTCAACATGCGCGCCGTGACTTCTTTTTGAAACCCGTTCATCACGCTCAGCACAATGATCAGCGCCGCCACGCCCAGCGCAATGCCCAG